>CBDTTR010000005.1:0-24080 GCA_965363405.1 uncultured bacterium
ACAGAGGACACAGAGATAATTCTCGCCCTCACCCCAACCAAAACAATTATAACCACGAAGAATGAAACTAAACTTGATGCTCCAGTAAAAAGACAATTTGGATCTTTTACGAGAGCATCAAACCGTATATATATTTCCTCTCTGTGCCCTCTGTGGTTCTGTGGTTTCATGTTTTCTTTTCTCGTTTTAGTCCCCTCACTAGATAATTTCCCATGACCAGATAGTCATTCTTTGTCCTCTTGAGCGTATCTATAGCATCTTTAGGAGAACAAACCATAGGCTCGCCGTGAATATTGAAGCTGGTATTAAGTACTACCCCTCTGCCAGTCAATTTTTTCACATTGCTTAGCAATTTCCCATATTGAGATTCATTTTCTTTAATGATCTGTGGCCTACAGCTTCCATCAACACTGATTACTCCCTCAATCTCATCCCTCTTATCATCCTTCACCATATACCCCATAGTCATAAAAGGATTTGGTTTATCATATTCTTCAAGGTAGAATTGTGCATCTTCCTCCAGCATAGTCGGGCAGAAAGGCTGATACCAGACTCTCATCTTCAACCTTAAATTGAGAAGATCCCTGATTCTTTTGGAATTGGCCAATGCTATGATACTTCTATTGCCTAACGACCTTGGACCATATTCCATCCTTCCTTGAAACCAGAATATGATATACCCTTGAGAGATGAGGTTAGCTGCCTCCTCTTCAATGTTCCCGTGATAGCTATACTCCAACCCACTCGCATCCAGTTCAGATTTGATCTCTTCTTCAGAATAGTCTTTTCCTAAAAATACATCATCCAAACGGTAAGAGTAAATTTTGTTTAATTCATAGTTAGCTGAAAGGGCAGCACCTAAAGCAAGTCCTCCATCTCCCATATGAGGAAAAATAAAACATCCCTCTACCTCTGGGAGTGTCCGAATAAGCATATTCACCTTAATATTAGAGAAGACACCACCAGCAAGTGCTACCTTCTTAAGACCTGTCGCTGACAAGCCATTTTTTACTAACTCTAGAATCTTTACTTCCAATGTCCTCTGTGCCATATATGCAAACTGCTCAGAAGGGTATCTCCACAATATCTTTTTAAGCTCATTATACATGCCAAGCGTGTTATATTTGCACCTTACCTCCAAACCATTTATATGGATAAAATCCAGTAATGGATTATCAGCATCAGGAATTGGATATGCATAGTTTGCCAGTGCCATTACTTTACCTTCATCTTCTAATTCCCTCATGTTCATCAAATTAGTAACGTGCTCAAAAAAGATGCCAAGAGAATGTTTGCCTGAAACTACTTCTTTTCTTGAAAGTTTCCCTCCCGAAAGGGTACTGAAAGTTCCCGATAAAGCATCTCCAATACCATCAATGGTAATTACCAGACAATCATCAAAACCACTGCAAAAAGCGGCAGCAGCAGCATGGCAGAGATGATGATCGACCATGTGAACCTGGTAATTATTAAATCCTATTCTATTTAGAGACTTCCTGACACACATCTCACTCAGACGTTCGGTAAAAACGCTTGGGCCATATTCCGTCAATTTGTATTTTGCCTTCTTCTTTAAACTGCTGACCCTGCCGGGCATCTTTTTTCTTCTTCTGATGAGATAATATTCTTCCTTGGTATAGGGGAAAATCCTTGCAAGGGTCTTTGAAAAATCATAGGTGGAAACAGCTACACAATTAATTTCATCAGGAGTAAGGTTCACACAATTCAAACACTCCTTTATTGATTGTTCTGGAAAATTAATCTCCAGTTTCCTTCGAGTCAACCTTTCTTCGTTTATGGCAAATAAAATCTGATTATCTTTTATAATCGCCGCACCAGAATCATGTCCATCCCATATACCTAAGATATACACTCTAAACCTCCAGAATTTAACTTGGCTGTCATTGATTAATCGTTATTCGGTTGCGCTGTTCAGAACTATTTTAAACCCGAAATCCGCACTCGTTTAATTCCGCAATCCAAAATCTGCAATCTGCATTCGTTCAATCCAGTATCCAGCTTTTTATCATTTATGCAACCATCCCCAAAAATCTCTGGCAGATCTTAACAGTTTTTTCACATCTTTCCAATTAATTAACTTGAGAGTCCTGAAACCTCTGCTCAGGTTAAAATAAAACTTTCTATAAGCAAGGTTTCGATAATTGTTTACCACCTGAGAAGATACTGTGGGGAGTTCCATGAAAGCAGAATCCTGCTTGAAGTGGTCAAATCCAGAATTCTTGATCCACCCTTCATTTAAAGCACGCTCATAGAGCCTGCTTCCAGGAAATGGAACAGCACAGTAGAACTGTGCCAGATCAAGCCCTAATTGCTTTGCATATTCTATGGTGTGTTTCATTGTTTCTTCAGTCTCACCGGGAAGTCCTAAAATAAAATGCCCGACGGTCTTAATGCCTGCATCTTTAGCATATCTCACTGCTTCATAAGCCTGCTCTACTTTGATCCCTTTATTTGCCTCATCCAATACCTTTTGGCTTCCTGATTCAACCCCATAACTTATCATCCAGCAACCTGCTTTTGCCATCAACTTTAAAAGTTGCCCATCAACTGTATCGACTCTGCTGTTAGAAGTCCATGAAATGTTAATCCCTCTTTCAAGAATTGCCGAACAGAGCTCTCGTATATATTCTTTATCCACTACAAAGGTCTCAGCCCAGAAGAAAAAGTCTCTTATCCCAAATCGATCCATATCATATTCAATTTCCTTTAGCACACTTTCAACTGACCTTTTTCTTAACCTTTTACCATAATACGTTTGACAAGTGCAAAAACTACAATTAAACGGGCACCCTCGCAAAGGTGAAATCATCAGGTATCGCTTCCCTTTAAGGGGCAAGCGATAACAATCCAGATCTATCAAATGCCAGGCCGGTAATGGCAGGCCATCCAAATCTTCTATAAATGGCCTTTTGGGATTAGCAATAATCTCTCCGGCATTATTTCGAAAGGTCAAGCCAGGAAGATCCTTAAAATTCCCCTTTTCCTGTAAAGCATTTATTAATTCACTCACTGTTAGTTCGGGCTCATTTCTTATGATAAAATCAATTTCAGGAAATGCTTCCATACACTGCTTATCCAGCACAGTTACATGTGTCCCAAAAACTGCAGTATAGATTTCATCATTACACTCCTTAATAAAAGAAGCCAATTCCAGATCACCTTGAATGGAAGGAGTTCCAGTACTCCAAATTATTACATGGGGTAAAAACTTGTCAATCAACTGCTTTAACTCTTCCCAGCTAACTCCCTGGGCGGCACAATCTACAACCTTAACCTCATGACCATCTTTTTCCAAAACAGCGCCGATAGTAACAAGTGAAATTGGCGGCCACAAGGTAGCCCATACCCCCTGTTCCTGGGTGCAGCGACCTTCCCTGATAAACTTCTTATCATCTTTAGTTGGGGGATTAAGCAGCAAGATTTTCACATTAACACCATCCTATCCTTTTTCCTCGTTTGATGTTCATACAAGCCTTTTCTCTTACTAACAATCTTGTATATAACCAGATTCCTTTCTCTCCACACCTCCTCTTTCCCCTTTACCTCATAAATCTTAACCCAATTACTTTTTTGGGGCGTCGACTTTATAAACTCAGTTGGATAACCAGGATACATATCAGGTCTTCTTGCCCCTCCCAGAATAACGATGGAACCATCGAGAAATTGAATCCTATCACGTTCAAAGCTCTTAACCTTGCTTTTATTATTATCTAATTTCTCGTAGAACAAAAGCACTTTTTTCATTTCCCAATCAGTAATCACTTGTTTGCAAGGCATATATTTAATCAAGTCATAAGCTTTCCTTCCGTCTGACATACAATCCCTGTAGAAATAACTTTTTCGATAAGCCTGATGGAGTGAGGTCACAAACAATCCTATAATGAGTAGCAGGAAAATGAGTTTAGCTAATATTTTGCCCTCAAATAACTTTTTAAAGAAACAGGCTGTTACAAGCAACGCAGGGATGCTGACAACTGACAAAAACCTAACCAACCGATGGATTGGCTGATAGTAAGGTGAGAGTTTCAAAGGGGTAAATTCCATCATCAAAAACAAATAAGAAAACCAGACAAGAGGAATAACTACTTTTTTTTCTCGCCTAAACAGGAAAAAAACTACTGCCAGCAAAAAAACTGGATAAAAGAATCCATAGGGATAGAATGTGTAGCCTGGATGACCTTCACTTAAGATACACAACATATATTTTGGGTAGTAGAGCAATGCACCCTTTAAATAGCAGGTTTTATTAATGAAACTAGATGGGTTGTATTCTTTGTCGAAATTTATCTCTGCATGAATATGGGCCAAAAAATCACCCGTTTTAATGTAGTATACAATTGAAAACAATGCTTGCACTATCAGCCACGATAACAAAAAAAAGATTACCTCATATCTAAATTCCTTTTTCTGCCATCTATTTAAAAGAGCTATCAGGATGAATAGTCCTACTACAGGTAAAACATTAATCTTTACACCAACCGAAACACCCAGAACAAACCCTGAAAGTGTAAGATAGACTACGGTTTTCTTCCCATGCGCCTCAAGGCCTTTCAGAAAGAGGAGCATTGATAAAGCCATTAACATACTAAGCATAATATCATTGCTCATAGTTGTGGCATGGACTATATTTAACGGGAATATTGTCAAGCAGAAAGCAGCTAAGAGCCCTGTTTTTTGGTCAAACAACAATTTCCCCAATGCATAGATAAGGTAAATTGAAATGAGAGAGGACAAAAGAACAGGGAGGATAAAACTAAACTCAGACCATCCAAAGTATTTAAGCGGTAACGCAGTAAAAAAGAGCAGAATCGGTCGGAAGGCAAAAACACAAGTTTTGCAGAGTGAGGGATAATGACCTTCAATAATTGTATATACACGATCTGCGTAGTTAGGATCATCTCCTAATGCAAACCCAACAAAAAACAGTAGTCTGAGGAACAGCGCAAAAACCAGAATATAGGTGATGTTGATCCATTTACTATTCATTTAGAAAAACAGGTATTTCACCAAAGTGTAAACATATCTGAACCAGACTTTTTTTAGGCTAATCTTAGAATACCCCTTCTTTCTTTCATATTCATGACTGGGAACTTCCGCCATCCTGAAACCTTTCTTCAGGGTCTTCATGATCATTTCCTGTTCAATAGTAGTAATATTTTCTTCGAGTCCCAACTGTTTAATAACATCAGTTTTAATGGCACGAAAGCCATTCTGGCTTTCACTAAGCTTTACCTTAAACCTCCAGTTGATGCAAGCGGTAATGAAGGAACTGCCCATCAAACGAAAACACTCATCAAAACCACCATGAAGTTCACTGGAGCCTCCAATGAGTCGTGACCCAGAGACATGGTCTGCTTCGTCTTTTATTATGGGCTCCACCAGTTTAGGTATATCCTTTGGATCATGAGAACCATCCGCATCGATAAAGACAATGATATTGCCATTCACGAAATTTACAACATGCCGGAGTGCTTCCCCCTTCCCCTTTCTGTTATCCAGGATAACCTTCACCCCCAGACTTTCAGCAACTTCCCTCGTCCTGTCTCGAGAGTGACCATCAACCACTAAAATCTCATCACCATAAGGCTTGCATCCCTCAATAATTTCAGCTAACGTATCTTCTTCGTCTAGAGTAGGTATAACAATAGATATCTTTGTCTTTGTCTTTGTCTTTGACTCTGCCTTCTTCATTAATGCCTCCCTCAATTATTTAACGTAGTAAACTGAGTGGATGAGATGCTGGATTAAAAGATTGCGGATTTCTGATTGCAGATTGCGGAATTGAAATCCAAAATACTAATATCTATCCAGTGGCCACTGAATCATTTTACTCGACTAAGATGAAGCAGATTCTAACCCTACTGTAAATATTAAACGATATTTAAAAATAAGTAAAGTTCATAATTGTATAAGTCGATAGTACTTTCAAAACACGTCCTATTAAAGTATATAAAATCCCCCCTACCCTCTTTTCCTAAGAGGATGTGTCACAACAGAAAATGGTAGCCGCAAGCTTTAGCTTGCGTTTAGAAAATGTAATAATTCTTACCTGTTTCGCAGCCTAAAGGCTGCGGCTACCACAAAAACATATCATCAAGAAACATCTTTCAATAAGGGTAAGATTATTATGTCTTGACCCTTATATGAAAATAATGCTATATTTCAGGTGAATAGTTTCATGTGCTTACATTAGAAAATTTCTCAAGCTGAGGTGGAAAAACTATGGTATCTAGTGAAGGAAAAGAACCCATCGAAATACCTGAAATCATACCCCTACTGCCTGTAAGAGATATTGTTATCTTCAATCATATGTTCTTACCTTTATATGTGGGAAGAGAGTCGTCCATCAATGCCGTTGATGAGGCTCTAGACAAAGATCGCTTAATCTTCCTTGTTACTCAAAAAGATCCCAACAATGATGGCCCAAAGCCTGATGATATATATGTTATTGGAACTGTGGCTATGATTATGAAAAAGTTCAAGCTCCCTGATGGAAGGGTTAAAATACTCATACAAGGCCTGGTTAAATCAAGAATCAAAGAATATATGAAGCAGGAACCTTACTTTCAAGTTAGAATTGAACAAATTCCAGACCCTGTCATTAAAGAAATTTCTTCAAAATTTGAAGCGCTCATGAGAAACGTGAAAGAACAATGTGAAAAGATCTTATCACTCAAAGGGCTCATTTCTACAGAGGTCATCGAAATTTTGGATAGTGTAAATGACCCTGGCAGACTGGCTGACCTTGTTGCCTCTAACTTGAGATTAAAGATCACAGAATCTCAACAGATATTGGAAACAATTGATCCTTTTGAAAGACTTGAAAAGGTTAATGAACACCTTTCTAAGGAACTTGAAGTTTCCACCATGCAAGCCAAAATCCAGTCTCAAGCCAAAGAAGAGATGACCAAGACTCAAAGAGAATACTTTTTGAGAGAACAACTAAAGGCTATAAAAGCAGAACTGGGTGATATCGATGAAAAAACTGCTGAGATAAGTGAATTTTCTCAAAAAATAAAGGCAGCAAAAATGCCTCCCGATGTTGAAAAGGAAGCAAGAAAACAGTTGGAGAGACTTGAACAGATGCATACTGATGCGGCAGAAGCCTCTATCGTCAGAACTTATTTAGACTGGTTGGTGGAAATCCCCTGGAGTAAAAGCACTAAAGATAACCTTGATATTAAAAAGGCAAAAAAGGTCCTGGATGAAGATCACTACAACCTGGAAAAAGTAAAAGAGAGAATATTAGAATACCTTGCAGTGAGAAAATTGAAGAAAAAGATGAAAGGACCTATTCTCTGCTTTGTTGGCCCTCCTGGAGTTGGCAAAACTTCTTTGGGCAAATCGATTGCACGGGCTTTGGGAAGAAAATTTAACAGAATTTCCCTGGGGGGTATTCGTGATGAGGCCGAAATTAGAGGACATCGCAGAACATACATTGGGGCACTGCCGGGTAGAATTATTCAAGGGATAAAACAGGCAGGTAGTAATAATCCAATTTTCATGATGGATGAAATAGACAAAGTGGGTGCTGATTTTCGCGGAGACCCTTCAGCTGCACTTTTAGAGGTTCTGGATCCAGAACAAAACTTTTCCTTCAGTGACCATTACCTCAATCTTCCTTTTAATCTCTCTAATGTCATGTTTATTACCACTGCTAATCTGGTTGATCCCATCCTGTCTGCTCTAAAAGATCGGATGGAAATTATCTACATTTCAGGATATACGGATGAAGAAAAATTGATGATTGCCAAAAAATTTCTGATTCCCCGCCAGCTAGAAGAAAATGGTATTACGAAAGAAAACGTGAATATTACTGACAAAGCCATTCTTATGACTATTTCTCATTACACTCAGGAATCAGGTTTAAGAAACCTGGAACGGGAAATCGCCGCCATTTTTAGAAAAGTTGCAAGAAGCATTGCAGAAAACAAACACAAAAGTCATCGGGTAACTATCGATAATCTCCACAAATATTTAGGCGTGCCTAAATATCTACCTGAAGGAGAACAAGAAATCAGTCAAATCGGGGTTGCAACCGGACTTGCCTGGACCCAGTCGGGTGGAGAAGTTCTGTATGTAGAAGCTTCTACAATGAAAGGCAAAGGGAATCTTACCTTAACAGGCCATTTGGGTGATGTCATGAAAGAATCAGCACAGGCGGCTTTAACATATGCCCGTTCTAAAGCAAAAGAACTACACATAAGTCCTGATTTCTACGAGAAATTAGATATACACATTCACGTACCAGCTGGTGCCATTCCCAAAGATGGACCATCAGCGGGTGTTACCATGGCTACAGCAGTAGTTTCTGCATTAACCAAAACACCTGTAAAAAAGGGTGTGGCGATGACGGGAGAAATTACTCTGAGAGGAAGAATTCTCCCTGTTGGAGGTCTGAAAGAAAAGTCCCTGGGAGCTATACGAGCAAAGATTAAAACTATTATTGTTCCAGAAAGAAATAAAAAAGATCTGGAAGAAATACCCCAAAACATCAAAAAGCAACTGAATTTTGTATTTGTCCGTACTATGGACGATGTCCTCCAAAACACCTTGTCAAATAGCAAAAGAAAAAAAACCACTAAAAAGAAGAGATAGGTGGACATCAAAGAAATAGGCGAATCTGGACTTATTCAAAGGATTGCCGATAATTATCGATCATCCCATCCTGCCATTATCTGCGGCATAGGCGAAGATGCCGCAGCGCTGAAGATTTCTGAACAAAATATTCTCCTTACAACCTGCGACCTCTTGGTAGAGGATATCCACTTCAATCTCCGTCACACTGACAGCTATCACCTTGGAAGAAAATCACTGGCAGTTAACTTAAGCGACATCGCCGCCATGGGAGGTACCCCCCGCTTCTTTTTAGTCTCTCTGGCAATACCACCTCATATCTCTGTGGAATTCATTGATGACCTTTATCGCGGCATCATGGAAATGGCAGGTGAATTTAACACCCAGCTTGTTGGAGGAGATACAAACGCCTCGCCTGATAAATTGATGATCGATATTACCCTGCTTGGAGAAGTAGATCCTGACCACCTTCTCAAACGCAGTGGGACACAAGTGGGCGATTCTATTTTCGTAACAGGTACATTAGGAGACTCTGCTCTCGGATTTTTTGCTCTGGGAATGGACAATAATTTAAATGAACCTTTATCTATAAATACTCTAACCTTAAGGCACATATCCCCTTACCCCAGAATCAAAGAAGGAAAAGCTATAGCAGAAAATCACCTGGCTTCTGCCATGATTGACATAAGTGACGGTCTCCTTGCAGACTTGAAGCAAATTCTCACCCTGAATATGGTGGGGGCAACTGTCTGGACATCCCAAATCCCTCTGTCTAATGATTTTAAGCAATTCCAGATCAAGCAAGAACATAACAAACTGGATTTTGCCCTCAAAGGTGGGGAAGACTATGAACTTCTTTTTACCTCCCCTAAAACTAAAGAACAGGATATCTATGGATTAAGTCAAAAGATTAAAGTCCCTATCAGTAAGATTGGGGAGATCAATTCTTCAGATAAACTTGTAGTTTTAGATCAAAACCAGAAGCTATACCACTTAGATGATCAAGGCTATGATCACTTTTCTTCGTTTAACAAACCATAATCACATCAAACCTTGGAACTCATAATTCTAGTTAAAATCATTCTTATCTTTATACTCCTTTGCTTTTCTGCCTTTTTCTCCGGCTCAGAGACTGCCCTTTTCTCACTGGGATCTATCAAACTCTTCCAGCTTAAAGAATCCAATCACCCTAAAGCTCATCTTATCCAGGAACTTATAGAAAAACCTCGTCGTTTACTTATATCTATCCTTATAGGGAATGAATCTGTCAATATTACTGCTTCAGCATTAGCAGCCTCCCTTTGCATATCCCTCCTTGGCAATCAGGGAAAATGGTTAGCAATAGCCATTATGACTCCTCTCATTCTGGTTTTTGGGGAGGTCATTCCTAAAACGATAGCTGTTTCTTACAGTGAAAAATCTTCCTTGTGGGTTGCAAAACCGATAAGCGTATTTGCACGTATCATTTTCCCCATCAGATGGATTATTAGAATCTTAGTAGACAGAATAGTCTCTCTCCTGCCTAAACAGGAAGAAAAAAAGGAAAGTATCTTTTTTGAAGAAGAGTTTAAAGAGCTTGTTGAAGTAGGACACAAGGAGGGTATTATTGAAAAGGATGAACGTGAAATGATCCACAAAATCCTTAAGTTTGGTGACACAATAGTATCTTCCATAATGACTTCCCGTGCAGATATGTTTGCCCTGCCCCATGATTATGATATGGATCACATTACCAAAGAAATAAAGGAAAACCATTTTTCACGCGTACCCATTTATAAACATGAGAAGAACAATATCATCGGCATACTAAACGCTAAGGATCTTCTCACCTTAAGAGACAAGAAACATGTAACGAATAACAATATGTTTAGTATCCTTCGCCAACCTTACTTTGTGCCTGAAAGCAAAAAAATACAAGAGGTGCTAAATGAATTTCAGGAGAAGAAGATTCACCTGGCACTTGTAGTTAACGAATATGGAAGTGTTATCGGACTGGTTACTATGGAAGATTTGCTGGAAGAATTGTTTGGTGAAATCTATGATGAATTTGATGATGAACTGAAAGAGGAAAAGAAAAGTTAGTATGGAAATTACATTTTATATAATTATCTTCTTCTTATGCCTTACTTTAGAAGCCTTCTTCTCGGGTTCAGAAATAGCCCTTATAGCAGCCAATCCCAAAAAAATTAGAAAATCACCTGAACTCTCACCATCAAGAATAAAGATGACATTAAAATTACTTAAAAACCGTGAAAGGCTTTTGGCCACTACTCTTTGTGGCACTAACCTCTCTGTGATAACCAATTCCATTTTAATCACTTCTCTCTTCATCTCTTTCCTTAGCGAAAAGGGGGAAATCTACTCTATTCTCATCCTTTCTCCTCTTTTGCTTATCTTCGGAGAAATCATTCCCAAGACCTTTTTCCAACAGAATGCCACCAGGATTGCACCCTGGGTATCCTATCCTGTCTGGTTGGCTTCTTATCTCTTTTATCCTCTGGTCATCTTCATGAACAAATTAACCAATATCATCTTTCTAATCGCTGGTGCCAAAAAATCCAAAGAAACACTTTTTGTTACCCGTGAAGAGCTAAAGCTGATTCTCAAGATGAGCAAAAAGGGAAGTGATTTAACCACAGGGGAAGTAAATATGATTAATCGACTCTTTGACTTCTCTCATACAACAGTTAAAGAGGCGATGATCCCTCTTGTTGAAGTATCGGCTCTTGAAGATAATGACACTGTTAAGGAAGCTATTGCAATCATTTCAAAAAAGGGTTATTCTCGTCTACCTGTATACAATGAGAGAATCGATAATATTATTGGTATTGTAAACAGTTTCGATCTTATTAACACACCTAATAGCCAGTCGATCAAACCTCTTATCCGCACTTTACTTTATGTACCTGAATCAAAACCTGTAGATGAGTTACTGTTTGAGATGCGAAAAAAGAGAAAGCACTTGGCAATTGTAGTTGATGAATATGGAGGAACTATAGGAATTATTACCATAGAAGATATACTGGAAGAGATAGTGGGAGAAATCAAGGACGAATATGATATTGACCAAAGATTATACCACAAAACCGGCTGGAACAAATACATCATAAACGCGCGAATGGAAATAGATCAGATCCACGAACTTCTACATCTGTCTCTACCTGATGGGGATTTTGAAACCCTTGGCGGATTCCTCCTGGAAAAATTTGGTCATATCCCGAAGCCAGGAGAAATCTTAAAATACCAGGACATTACTTTCACCATCGTGAGTGCTGATGAGCGTTCAATCGGTGAAGTAAGAATTAAAGTTGGGAAATCAAAAATATCACTTTAACGTTTTGATAAGGAGCATGATGAATCCTGAAAACATAAGACAGTTGCTGGAAAAAGTCAAAAAAGGAGAATTGTCTATCGACAGGGCTTTAGAAGGATTAAAGACCCTGCCTTTTGAAGACATTGGCTTCGCAACACTAGACCACCATCGTTCTTTACGCAAAGGCTTCCCTGAAGTAATTTGGGGAGAAGGCAAGACAGCTCCCCAAATAACTATTATCATCAAAAAGATGATGAATAAAAACCATCCCATTTTGGTCACTCGGGTTGATGTACGCAAGGCTGCTCAGATAAAAAAATCCATTCCCCAAATATCCTACCATCCTGTATCTCGCACCTTGACATCAACCACCGGTAAAATCTCTAAAACTGTAAAGGGAACCATCCTGGTAATCTCAGCAGGAACTTCTGATATACCAGTTGCTGAAGAAGCAGTAATTACTGCTACCATAATGGGTAATAAAGTTGACCATCTCTATGATGTAGGAGTTGCTGGAATTCACCGACTGGTAGATAAAAAAGAAAAACTTATGTCTTCCTCTGTCCTTGTTGTAGTAGCTGGAATGGAAGGAGCGCTACCAAGTGTAATTGGTGGATTAATAGATAAACCGATAATCGCAGTACCTACCAGTACCGGTTATGGCACAGGATTGGGAGGAATTGCGGCATTGCTCTCCATGCTCAATTCTTGTGCTTCAGGAGTAGCTGTGGTAAATATTGACAATGGCTTCGGGGCAGGTTATATTGCAAGCCTTATTAATAGTGTGTAGACTACGACTTAATTGCTTGAAATATTATTGGTTCCCGGTAATTAATCGCATAGTGCAAAATGTGAATTGAAAAACGAAATCTAAATATTCATTCCATTGTCATTCCTGCGGAAGCAGGAATCTATATCAAATCAAAATGCAGCTTCTGGATTCCCGCTTTTGCGGGAATGACAGTTTATTTAGAATTTACATTTTGCGCTTTTCATTTTTCATTGTCTGGTTAAAATCCTACTGAATCTTTAACCAATACTTTATACCCATGAAGATTGCCTATCTTGATTGTTTTTCTGGTATCAGCGGCGATATGTTTCTCGGCGCTCTGATTGATTGTGGCCTTCCCCGCAAGCTGCTCAAGAAGGAGCTCGAAGGTTTATCCCTTGGTACTTATAAAATAAAAATTACTTCCGAACAAAGGATGCATATTACTGGTTGCCGGGTAGAAGTAAGCTTGTCTCCAAAAAGCCACCAGCACCGAAACTTTACAAAGATCAAAAAAATAATAACAGAAAGTCACCTCAACCAAAGGGTAAAGGAACTAAGTATAGATATTTTTCAGAGACTGGCCAATGTTGAATCTAAAATCCACCGCAAGAAAGCATCAGAAGTATGTTTTCATGAAGTGGGTGCAATAGATTCCATAATAGATATTGTGGGAACAGCTATTGGTATTGATTATTTCAAACTGGATGAAGTATATTCTTCCCCTATTCATCTCGGTTCAGGCTTCACTACTTGCCAACATGGTGTTCTCCCCCTGCCAGCACCCGCTACCATTGAACTATTAAAGGGTGTGCCTGTTTGTGGGACTTCCATTAAAACTGAACTTGTTACCCCTACAGGGGCAGCTCTTCTTACCAGCTTAACTAAACACTATGGACCTGTGCCACCTATGAAGATAACAAAGGTAGGCTATGGTGTTGGCCGCAAACAACTCAAGGACAGGCCAAACATGCTTCGTCTGGTAATAGGCGAATGTGCGAAAAATCAGGAAGCTGATCAGGTAGTCATTATAGAAGCAAATATTGACGATATGATACCGGAGATTTACGATTATCTAATGGAGCGCCTTTTTGAAAAAGGAGCTCTCGATGTTTCTCTCTCCCCTATCCAGATGAAAAAGAACCGACCCGGGGTTTTAATCAAGGTTATCTGTCATCCAGAAAAAAAGAGTGAGCTAACCACCATAATCTTTCAAGAATCTACCTCTGCCGGCATTCGTTATTATCAAGCAAACAGGATAAAACTGGCAAGAGAAAGCAAAGAGATCACCACTCCCTATGGCAAGCTTTCTGTAAAAATATTCAAAGATGATGAAGGTGAATATTACGCATCACCCGAATATGAACATTGCAAAAAAATAGCTAAGAAACATGGTATCCCATTAAAAAGAGTTTACCTTGAATTAACTAAACTACTCCCACCCTTAGATACCAGATTTAAGTTAACGAAGAAAAATAATTCTTCCTAAAAATTTAAATTTAAATAGCAGTTGAGTTAACTCAGTAAAACAGAAAGATTGCTTCGTCGCTAACGCTTCTCGCAATGACAATCTATTTGACACAAGGTAATGTCATTGCGAACGTAGTGAAGCAATCTCATAATATTGTAATGATTTGAGCAAATAATACATTCTGCCAATTTCTTACTTCATAAAATCATTAATCGTTTTTTATCAGACAACACCTTACATTTCATCATATGGACAGCGAATTAAAAACGAAGAAGAAAATCTTTTTCGTACTTTTCATCTCAATCTTTTCCTGCATGCTGGGAGTTGGGATTATTGTTCCCATTCTGCCAATTTACGCCGAAACCCTGGGAGCAACCGGCTTGTGGCTGGGAGCTATTTTTGCAGGATTTTCACTTACACGCAGCATTTCCATGCCCCTTGTCGGACGCTTCTCTGACCGTATGGGGAGAAAAAGATTCATCTCTTTCGGTCTGCTGGTCTACACACTCTCTTCCCTGGGATATATATATGCCAGCAGTGTTTTAGCGTTAGTTCTTATTCGCATCATTCAAGGATTTTCATCAGCTATGATCATCCCCATTTCCATGGCTTTTATCGCTGACATATCTCCTGCTAAACAAGAAGGGCGTTACATGAGTATCTTCACTATCGCCCTGTTCCTTGGTTTTGGCTGTGGTCCTATTCTGGGTGGTTTTACTAAAGACCTTATCGGCATTCAGGCGGATTTCCTCATCATGGGAGGTCTTTGTCTTATCGCTTTTTTTATGGTACTCATCTACCTCCCCAGGTCAAGCAGCATTCAGAAAAGCGCTCCTACGATGGACATTCCGTTTAAAACTATTCTTAAGAGTAGAAGTATAATGGGCATCTGCTTCTACCGTTTTGCGAATGCCTTCTGCAGGGGAAGCATCATGACCTTTCTCCCTATCTATGCTCATAATGCTTTACAGCTTAATGGTTCACAAATCGGTTTGGTTATTTCTTCAAGCATTCTACTCACCGCAATCCTCCAACTCCCCTTCGGAAAACTGGCAGACAAATTGAATCGCAAAAAGCTGGTTATCCTGGGAAGCATTTTCTATTTTTCTATCGTTCCTTTTATTCCTTACACCTTAAATTTTACTCAAATACTCACTTTAAATATCATCCTGGGTCTTTTTGGAGCATTATCACTACCTGCTGCAAGTGCTTTGATAGTAAAGGAAGGAAAGCAATATGGGATGGGATCAACTATGGCAATCTTTAATGTAGCTATGAGCGTGGGACTTGCCATCGGTCCACTCACTTCGGGTATAGTCCTTGATATCTGGGGGTTGTCTGGTGTATTCTACTTCTGCACTACCTTGGGTTTTCTAAGTACAGGTATCGTAGCCAAGTTGTTTTCCGTAAAACTTAATAATCTGAACAACAATCGATAAAGGACAAACGAGCAATGAATACAATCTATAAAATTGGTTCCCTCATTTTCTTCTTCCCTCTTTTACTGTTCCCAATATCAGGTTGTACTTTAAAACTCACTACCGATTTGAGTAAAATTATAGGGGTTGACAATCCTGAAAAACTGATGGGAAGCGAAGAGGCCCAACAGATTGCGACAAAAATTGGTGAAGGTATGGGCACCAAAATCATGGAAGGAGAAATATTGGCTGAGGATATGGGAAAAGGTTTAGGGAATGTTTTGCTCGAACCTCAAGAAGTTGCAATCATCGAGGATCCTGTATCCGTTGATATAATCGAAAAAAGTGGCATTTCGGACATCAAAAAAGGCAATTTCAATGAAGCAATCAGTGCCTTTAAGCGAACCAACAATTTATCCAAACTGGAAGAATTAGCTCTAATCCTTTTTGATAAAGGAGATACTGAAGAAGCAACCGACCTTCACCAATACCTCATTGATCGAAAGTGGCCTATTCAACCTCCTTATCTGGTTGCAAGAAAAATTGAGCGTGAGGGGTTAGCCACCATTCACAATGAATTCCTTAAAGAGATTGATCCTGAACATTACAACCAGAACTATAATAGAAGGAATTGTAGCATCTTCGATGTTCTTCCTCATATAGACAATTACATTAAAAATAATAATATACCTAAGCAGAAGATGCTTACTGGATTGAGAGAATCTCCTGTTATCATCCTTGCCGATGCATACTTCGTAGTAAAACAACATGAAATTATTTTGGAGATAATTAAGTCACTCGATCAAGGAAATCTTAGCATCGGATTAGAAAGTCAATTGGAAAAGCTAAGGTTTAACGAGGGAAAGGCTGACAAGCTTAATTATCTTCCCATCTTCACATTCATTGAAGAAAAAAAGATTCCAACTTTTACACATGGCCCAGAAAGTGAAGGAGAAGCTAATAGCGTATCCTCTACCATCGATTTCTTCAAGTGGGATAAGTCTTTAGCAGAAAAAACAAATGATCTGCTCAAAGAGGGCAAACAGATCATTATCATAATTGGGGATACTCATGCCAGTCCTGATCACCTCCCCTTCCTCATTGAGGAAATAAGCGGGATAGATCCCACTCTGGTAATTCAAAACCCCTTAAACCTCAGTATAGAACAAATTCTTGAAGGGAGCTGCGACCAGCAACTAAACGCTTATGGATTGAGAGAAGATATGGCCATAACGATAGGAAATGACTTTTATATCAATACAGGTATCCCCCTTGAAGACCTCGAACAATATATTAAACTTTTCGATCTCGATAATTCTCTAAGGGCAGAACAAGAAAGCCATTGACCGCATAGAGCGCTGAGAGAGTAGAGATAAGTAAATAGACCAAACGATCAAGCCCACCTGCCGGCCAAGGGGCTCTGTATGTCTTAAGACTTAATGTTAAAGCACAAAGCTAATCACGCTCCTGATACTTATTTAAGGATTGAAATATACCAAGGTTGGGTACAAAATCTTGTCCCCTTCTTACTCTAATCCCTCCACTATTTCTTCTGCAAGTTCTTGTAATGCACTATCCTCAGCAGTCATGGCTAAAATTTTCACTTTACTTTTGAAACCTTCGCGTTCTGCCGTACTGCTTTCATCTATCATTTCCCTGAGGGTAGTTAGAGTCTTCATTATAATTTTCTTATCTTTATGATCAAGCATTAAGATGAGGGTACCCCAATCATTTGGCAAACCATACTTTTTTACATAATCTACCACTACATTATTGAATTTGCTTGATCCATAGAGATAAGATAGATTCTTCCGATCATTCTTTTGTTCTTCTGTTTCTTCTTTCTTGCCACTAAATAGTTTCTCTATCTCTTTCAGATATTGCTTTTTAGCCCAGTCTTGTTTTACTGATGGTTTTCTATTGAACTCAGACTTATCCCGACTCAGATGTTGACTGCGATCTTTCCTTTTGTCTATCTCACTCCAACTGGGTTTATCTTCCCTATCGTTAAAATCTGCCATTATTTCACCTTTTAAAAGTGTTTTATCCCTGCACATTGTTTCGAAATACTCTCTGATCTTCCAGAGACACACAAGAACTTATATACAGATAGAAACTTGACTCATTTGTTAAATTTTCGGACTAGAATAGACAGCTGGTAGAAACGTTTTCACAACAGCAAGAAGCATCTACTAGAAGGCAAGTAGATTAAGAAGTAAAAAGATAGTACCAAATGTAATTGTAAACACGTTCGTTTTAGGCAGGAAAACTTGAAAAATCCTTAAATGTGATAATCACACATAAAATCCGCAACAGATACGGCAAGAAGAAGTGTTACCCTATTCTGATTTCTTTTCTTTGTCTTGTAACTCCTTCTCATTTTCTTTAGGAGTTACATCAATTTCATCCATCCCGCTGGTAGCTTTTCTAAAATTTCTTATTCCTTTTCCCAATCCTTTTCCAATTTCTGGAAGCTTACCCGCACCAAAAATGACCAAAACTATAACCAATACCACCAGCATTTCTGGCATTCCTATGCCGCCACCAATCATTATTTGACCTCCCATTAACAATATTTATCTATCATATTTCTGATTAAGTTTACCATATAAGATATCAATTAGTCAATTACTTTTATTTCCCCCAATATTAATAATCACAGCTAACAATGTCATTACAATCTCCATGCAAATAAGGCACAAATTGCCTCTCCCAGCGTAACCCATAATCTTGCAAGCAAAGATATAAGGACGGCAATCGGTGATATGACATAGCTAGTTAATAAAAGGGCTAATATGCCCTCCCTTACGCCAATACCACTTGGGGCAAAAAAGCTGAGAGTCCCTGCAGCACCTGCTATAGCTAAACTGCCGGTTAACCCTAAAACTTTATCTAAAGGAACATAACACAGTGCATTCACAAAAAAGTAGAAGGCTACCCCCTGAAATAAAACGATAAAGTTATAAAACATTAACAATTGAATTGTATCTCTATAACTAATAACCTTCTTGACCTTTTCGCCCTTCCACCAGTATAAAACAATGTTTATTAGCTTATAAAACACACTGGGATGTAAAAACACCAGGCCAGCTACCATAATAAATCCAAGGGAATAAATCACTTTCAGTGAAAGAAGTGGCTGTTGCATAACTGATAAGAGAAAGAAAAAAAAGAAAAATATACTCGCAACGATTTCCAGTATGATCTCTATTACAACACTGGTAAATACTTCCACCCTGGGCAGACCCTCTTTCCCACTTAAATAAACCTTACCCAGAACCATCCATACCTTGCCAGGCAGGTATTTACCAACCATGCTTAAGAATGACACTTTTACGCTTTTTCTCAGACTCAAAGATATATCCATTTTTTTAAGTATCAATTGCCAGCAATACACTCTCAGAAAGAAAAAACAAAAAAGTAAAAGCACAGAGACAAAAAGATAGTTATACTTTAATTGAAAATCGTAGGTAGATACTTGCAGCCAATTGCTATAGAGAAAACGAACAAGAAAAAACAATATCAGACCCACTACCAAACAGGTAATAATATTTTTAAAATTGATCCTATCCACTACTGTTTTGAACTGGTTCATTTTGACTTTCCTTGTCAGATTTCAAAAGACTTGCGCATAACTCCTCCTGCTGCGCTAACATCTTCCAGATATCAAATTCCTCAACCAGGTCCTTCCCCTTTTCTCCCATTTCTTGTGCTTTTTCAGGATGTCTGATTAAATAAATGACCTTTTCTGCCATTGCATTGATATCTTTTGGTGGCAGCAAATAACCGTTTATACCATTTTTAATAGCCTCTGGTGCTCCATCAACTTCAGTTGCTACCACAGGAACACCCGAAGCCATAGCCTGAGGGAATACCCTGGGTAACCCTTCCCATAAGGAGGTAAGAACAAGGACATCAACACAACTCAAAATCTCCGGGATGTCATTGCGCCATCCTAATAAAAGAATTTTACCATCCATTCCCAACTTCTTTATCAATTCTTCAATCTCAGATCTTAGGACACCATCGCCAACAAGCAGAAATCGTATTTCAGAAATATTATCTGAAACAATTCTGGCAATCTTCACAAAGTCAAGAGGAGATTTTTGAGTCTTAAAACAAGCAATCATCGCTACCAGCGGGCATCTCGCATCTGCTCCCAATTCCTCCTTCTTTTTCATTCTATCACCTTTTACTTCCTGAAACTCTCTTATATCAATCCCACTCCTAATTAAAACAGCTTTATCCTTGCTAAAGATTCTTTCGGCTATACCTTTTTCGATATTTGCTTTCGACACTGCAATAAACCTTGTAGTGACAAGCGAAGTAACTCTTTCTATAAATATGTAAAAAGCCCTCAAAAAGGAGGGCTGATAATCATTAAAGCTAAAGCCATGTACGGAATGAATGATTAAATTTATACCAGCAACACGTGCTGCCCACCTCCCAAGTATTCCAGCCTTAGAGCTGTGGGTATGAACAATAATATTAGAACGAGGTTTTTTTAATTCTTTTAGAATTCGTCTAATCTTTAGAAAAGAAATAACATCTTTAAAAGGCCTTATTTCCCTAACAAGCTCAGTAATAAGGTAAACTTTTACATCTTTAAGCTTCTTTGCATCTTCAACTAATATTCCCTCAGTTCCGGAAATAAGTACCGGTTCATACTTGCTGCGTTCAAGATTAGCAACAGTGAAAAGCGTATTTTGCTGAGCTCCTCCCAGCTCTAATTTTGTGATAATGTGCACCACTGTTGTTTTATCCATGAATCGCCTCAGCTACTTCTTTCCCCTGAAGGACAGCATCTTCCATTGACATGTATTTCCAGCTTCCATACCTTCCAATGGAAAAGATACCATACTCGTTGAGACTTGTCATAATCTTTGGAAGATTCTTACACCTGAAGTTATCATGAATGACATAGGCATAGGGAATGTTTAATATATTTTCAACAATGATCTGATCCCGACTTTTGACAAATCCACATTTTTCCAAACCACCATAAATTTCTTGCAGCATATCTGATTTATTCAAGGGGGTATCAGGCAAATAAGATACCTCGACATAAAGTGAACTTTTTTTCTGGGGAGTAACTCCAGAAGAAAAATTTGAATTAAAACCAACTCTGTAGAACGGGGTTTCAGATCCAGGGAAATAAACCCAGTGCTGATCTGAAATAGTGTCATTATCAATACCCAAATTAACATCCAATACAGAAACGTGTTTCAATCCATCTTTTAAGTCGGCTGTAGAGGCAGGTAAATCTCTGATAATCTCCAGTAATTCAGGAAGAGGTATTGTTGATACCAGGCAGTCATACTTAGCGCTGCTCTCATCATCAAACCATGCCCTTTTTTTCTTAATGTCAATTCCAGTTAATGTTTTGTTACAGTGAAGATTACTAACATAAGGCAAAAAAGCTTTTGGAAGTACTTCGATCCCTCCCTCTTCAGGGTATAAAAACTTAGCGCTATAACCCATATGTGGATTGTCTAAACCCAGTGCCCCTCCTATAATTTCATCCAAAGTAGGAACTGGGATAGACCAGTCAACCCATTCACTCGACAGTTCACACAAATCCGTTTTCCACATCTTTTCATTGTAAGGAACCATGAAATGTTTTGCTATACCATTGCCAAACGTATTAATAATCCAATCCTTGAATGAATTATTCACACCGCTTTTATTACTTTGTAACTGCCCCCTTCCCTCCTTCGCTTCAATAAATCCTATAATACATTCCTTTATCACTTCTTTAGGTAACCCATACATATTAGCTTGAAAGGGGTAGGGAGTAAAGATTCCTTTGGAGTAAATTGAAGCACGACGAAAGTGCGTTTTCAATTTCTGAGGAAGCAGCTTTTCAAGCATCTTTTTCGTATAACCCTGTCTTAAGTGAAGAAGATGGCCGGTATAATCAAAGGTAAAGCCATCCTGCTTAAAGGAGCGGCATAATCCACCCACTTCTCCTTCCTTCTCATAGATATGATAATCCTTATCCTTTAGATGGTAAGCAGTACTTAAACCGGCCAGACCGGCTCCAATAATGAGGATCATGATTTAATCGTCTCGTAAGTTCTGTAACTCATTCAATATGATAATTTTATAAAAATTGAAAACACCCCCTCTCCTTTGATGGGAGAGGGTTGGGGTGAGGGTGAAAAAAAACATATTACAAACTGTTACGATCCCCCTCCCCTTAATCCCCTCCCGCCAGGGGAGGGGAAAATAGACCTTTTACATTGTCATATCAATCTTCTTAAGGCAATATCCTGTGATTAAAGCAACGCTAATTAGCATAAAAATGATTAATAAAGCCCCATAGACAGAAACCTTCATAACAAACAAAGCTGCGCATCCAAGCATTGCTGAAATAAAATAACTGACTATTACTGTCTGCCTCGTAGACAACCTCCATTTCCTGAGACGCAGAGCAAAGTGATCAGAACTTCCAGCAATTATTGACATTCCCCTAAGCCGTCTTATGTACATCACAAATAGAGTGTCGAATATCGGCACACCTAAAATTATTACTGGAGCCAGACAGGCTATAATATTCTTTGAGGTATAACTACCAATCATCGCTAACGAACCCATCATCATACCGATAAACATGCTGCCCGTATCGCCCAGGTATATTTTCGCAGGTTCAAAATTATAACGGAGAAAACCCAGCAAACTCCCTCCTAAAGCAATTGCCATAATGGCAATTACAATGCTACTGTTTAGAACTCCCACTACAAAGAGAGTAAGGGAACAGGTAAAAGCGACTCCAGAAGATAACCCATCCATCACATCAATAATATTAAAAGCATTTATAATGCCTATTAACCAGAAAAAAGAAAGAGGGAAAGTAACATACCAGGGTAAAAATGCTAACTTAATATAGATCCCTGATCGTATAAGTGTCAAAATAGCAATGCACTGTCCGCACAACTTGACTACAGGAGATAAAACTCCAAAATCATCGATAAGACCTAATACAACAATAATAGTTCCAGCTAATAAAAGGCCCAATACCTCTTGATTAAAACTGAAAGTAAGTGCCAAACTAATTAAAAACGAGAGATAAATTGCCAATCCTCCTAAATAAGCAACAGGAGACCTCTGCTGTTTAAGCTTTCCATCAGGTTTGTCAACTATACCAAACTGTAATGCCGCTTTTCTAACCATAGGCGTTAAATACAGGGAAAGGGAAAATGCCAGGGTAAATGTTAAAAAGTAAAGTATATACTCTTTCATATTAGCTGTTTCTCTTTTAAGAATTCTTGATATAAATTCTCTGTTTTCTCTATCATTTTATAAATACTAAAACGTTTGCCGGCTCTTATTCTACCAGCTTCACCCATATCTTTTGCTTTCAATCTGTTCTGCAGGAGATCTATAATAGCAATAGCTAAAGCATCGGGGTCCCTGGGAGGAATCAGTATGCCCGTTTCTCCATGAACAACAATTTCAGGTATACCACCTACATTAGTCGCTACCACTGGTTTTCCTTCAGCCATTGCTTCTAACAGAGCATTAGGCAAGCCTTCCCAAAGTGAAGGAAGAATAAAGAGCTCTGCCATAGGAAGGATCCCTTCTATATCAGAACTTAAACCAGCAAAGATAACTTCATTCGTTAAATCGAGTGATTTCACCAATTTCTTTAGATTATTTTCCTCTTCACCCTCACCTGCAACCAGCAACTTTACTTTAGGGAATTCTTTCCGTACTTTTGAAACAGCTTGAATGAGATAGCAATGTCCTTTCTGTTCATGTAGTCTTCCTACAGTCATCAAAATTCTATCTTCATTTTCTATAGTTAAAGGTGCTTTTACATTTTGCTCATGTAAATCATCTTGGCTTTTAATGTTAACTCCATTGTAGATAACAGATATCTTCTCATTAGAGATTCTGGATTTATCAATTATGTGTCGAAGCACACTTTCTGATACCGCTACATAGTGATCCACCATAAAAGATGTTATCATCTCAACATAATGAAAATATTTCTTTTCCCCTCCCATTACCCTTACCGAGGAAATTACTATAGGAACACCTGTTAAATAACCGGCTATTCTTGCCAGGATATTTGCCCTGAAAAGAAAGGAATGGATAATTGTCGGTCTTATCCTTACAAGGTAAGGGAATAACCGAATCAGAGCTATTGTTGAGGATAACCACCCCAGAAACCTTTGTCTACCTCCCATATGAAGGCAATATACTTCTATCCCCTGTTTCTCCAAGTATGCTGCAATTTCGCCCTTTTTTTTCAATGAGCAAACTGAAACATCATATTTATTATAATTCAAACCTGTAGCCGTATAATATAGCATCTTCTCCGCTCCACCAATACCGCTACTTGTTATAATAAATAAAATTTTAATTTTCTGTTTCATATTTATTAAACCCAAACTTTACAGCTAACCACAGAGTCCACAGCGCAGCAGAGCCGCAACCAAAACAATTATAACCACGAAGAATGAAACTAAACTTACCGGTTTTGTAAAAAGTCAAAAACCGAGTCAC
>CBDTTR010000006.1:0-23688 GCA_965363405.1 uncultured bacterium
ACTCTGTTAAGAAAAAAGGCATAGAGGAGATTTAAGGCATAGACTATTCCAATAATAGCGTAGAGAGACACAAGGTATGGGTCTAAATAGAGCTTGCCTTTTGTAATCTGAATCAATGCAGCGGTACCCAATGAAAAAGTGGCTAACATTAATCTTAAGAGCATTAGCCACTTGATTCGTTTGAGAATCACCTCTCTTGATTCTTGTAAACTGTAATTAGGAGTCATGGGTTACAACATCCTTGCCGTTTTTTATACCATATTTCTCTAAACGATAGCGAATAGATCGATAAGGTATATTGAGTAGTTCTGCTGCCTTTTTCATTTCACCATTCGTTCTTTGTAAAGCCTTAAGGAGCAACTGTTTTTCCAATTTCCCTACCTCTTCCTCTAAATCAATCCCTTCAGGGGGAATATCATTATCAGGCACCCCATTTTTCTCCATCTCATTTTTAAAACGGGAAAGAGTTAAGCTATCTGGAAGAATGATGTTGGATGTTTCTAAAGCTACACTCCTTTCCACAATGTTCTCAAGTTCACGTACATTACCAGGAAAGCTATAGTCCAGAAGCACTTTCAAAGCATAAGAAGAAATTTGCCGAATCTCTTTCCCTGATTCCTGAGAGTATTTCTCAAGGAAATGCTGGGCTAAAATCGGTATATCCATCTTCCTCTCTCTTAAAGAGGGAATCCTTATCTGGATTACATTTAAGCGATAAAAAAGATCCTCTCTGAACTCACCTTTGATAACTTTCTCCTCTAAATTTATATTGGTTGCAGAGATGATTCTTACATCAATACTAATCTCCTGGGTTCCACCTACAGGTTTAAAAGACTTCTCCTGGACTATCCTTAATAATTTAACCTGAAGGGATAAAGGCAGGTCTCCAATTTCGTCTAAGAAGATGGTTCCCTTATGGGCTGCCTCGAATAGTCCCATTTTATCTGTAACAGCACCGGTAAATGATCCTTTTTTATATCCAAAGAGCTCACTTTCTAAAAGTTGTTCCGGAACTCCGCCACAGTTAATGGTAACAAAAGGCTCATTGCTCCTGGGACTGTTTTGATGGATAGCCCTCGCAACCAGCTCCTTGCCTGTACCACTCTCACCAGTAATCAGCACACTGGCTTTAGAAGAAGCTGCCTTAGGAATCAAAGCAAAAATCTTTAGCATCTCTGGGCTGCTACTGATCATACCTTCAAAATTTTCAACCCCTCCTTTTTCTCTCTTTCTATCTACAGCTTCTTCTACTACTCCCTTTTTCTGCAATGCATTTTTAATAGTCCTCTTTACTTCATCTACATTAAAAGGTTTGGTAATATAATCGTAGGCACCTTCTTTCATTGATTCCACAGCAGATTCAAATGAAGCGTAGGCCGTAATCATAATGACGTTAGTTTCTGGAGAGATCTCTTTTATCGTGGTCAGAACTTCAAAGCCATTAACTTTAGGCATTCTGATATCAGCAACAACAACATCATACCTTTTCTTTTTAAAAAAATTGATCGCCTCTTTACCATCAGCTGCGCATGAAACATCATATCCTTCCCTATCCAGCATAATCTGGAGGAATTCCCTGATGCCAGGCTCATCATCTACAACTAAAACACTCGCCATTTTAAACCTCAAAAAGTTAAATCTTATACCAGCAAACCGTTAGCATCCTTTACAACTTTACCTTTTACAATAGTAAACACTGCTCCTCCCTCCAGCTCCCAACCATGGAAAGGAGAATTTCGACTTCTGGATTTAAATTGATTAACATCCACTCTATTTTTCAAAGATACATCGATAATCGTAATGTCAGCATCATTTCCCGGATTAAGTCTGCCTTTGGATATATTAAGTATCTTTGCAGGGTTGACAGTAAATTTCGTAATTAATTCTGATAAGGACAACACCTTCTCCTTAACCAATTGTAGTGCTAAAGGAAGAGCTGTCTCCAACCCTACAAGCCCAGAGGAAGCGTAATCAAATTCCACATCTTTTTCCAAAGAAGAATGTGGAGCATGATCGGTCGCAATAACGTCAAGAGTCCCATCTTTAAGACCTTCTTTTACTGCTTCCACATCTCTTATGCTTCTCAGTGGAGGATTTACTTTTAAATTGGTGTCGAATGATTCCAAAGCCTCCTCGGATAAACTGAAATAATGCGGGGCAGTCTCTGCTGTTACGTTTACACCTCTTGATTTAGCCTCACGGATAATCCTTACTGCTCCTTCCGTACTTACATGAGCGATATGGACACGACAACCCGTCATTTCTGCCAAGATTATATCTCTGGCCACGATTGTTTCTTCGGCAGCATTTGGGATTCCCTTTAGCCCTAATCTGGTAGAAGTAAAGCCTTCATTCATTACACCTCCCGCTACTAAATCTGGGTTTTCGCAGTGGCAGATAACTAACAAATTAAAGTTCCTAGCATACTCCATACCCCTTCTCATCAACTCGCCATTAATAACCGATTTGCCATCATCAGAAACTGCTACTACACCCGCATTTCTTAACTCACCCATTTCCGCAAGAAATTCTCCTTCAAGCCCTTTGGTAATTGCACCTACGGGAAAGACATTCACACATCCTTCTCGCTTTGCCTTATCCAGAATATATTCGGTTACCGATTGGTTATCATTTACAGGACTGGTATTGGGCATGCAGGCAATTGAAGTGAATCCACCTGAAGCCGCAGATTGACAACCTGTCTTTATGGTCTCCTTATACTCATAGCCTGGTTCCCTTAAGTGAACATGCATATCAATCAGACCAGGCACAACCACCTTATCCTGGGCATCAATAATCTGTACCACCTCACTTTCTTTTTCCTCTTTATCTCCACTTCGACGCAATTTAACAATTTTGCCTTGATCTACAAGAATATCCAGGTGATCATCTATATCACCCGATGGATCAATAACCCTTCCATTCTTTATGAGTAACATCTCTCCTCCTATCTACCAATTAAGAGATATAATAAGGCCATCCTCACAGCCACACCATTGGTAACCTGCTCCAATATAAGGGCATAAGGACCATCAGCAACCTCGGGAGAAATTTCCACTCCACGGTTGATGGGACCGGGATGCATAATTAACACATCTTCCTTAGCTTTTTTCAAACGATCCATGTTCAAACCAAAACACATCGAATATTCCCTCAAAGAAGGTAATAGAAATCGGCTTTGCCTCTCCAGTTGAATCCTCAGCATCATAATCACATCCACATCTTTGATGGCCTCATCCATGCTAGAGGCTACCTTGACACCCATCCTTTCTATAAAAGGGGGGATCATGGTAAAAGAGCCATATATAACAACTTCAGCACCCAACTTGTTAAGGGCATGAATGTTTGATCTTGCTACCCTGCTATGTGTAATATCTCCAATAATAGTTATCTTGAGCCCCTCGATTTTTCCTTTTTTCTCTCTGATGGTAAAAGCATCCAGTAAAGCCTGGGTAGGATGTTCGTGTGCTCCATCACCCGCATTAATAATAGAAGCAGGGAGTGAATCAGCTAAAATCTTAGGAGCCCCCGCAACAGAATGCCTGATAACAACCAGATCAGGAGTCATGGCTTGCAAATTTTTACCGGTATCTTTAAGGGTTTCACCTTTAACTGTACTACTTGCTGAAGTTGAAATATTGACCACATCTGCACTGAGCCTTTTACCCGCTATCTCAAAAGAGGTCCTTGTACGGGTACTCGGTTCATAAAATAAATTAATGATGGTCTTTCCCCTTAAAGTCGGAACCTTTTTGATATCTCTTGTAGAAATCTCCTTCATAGAATCTGCAGTATCCAGGATGAGATTAATCTCATCTACACTCAATTGCTCAATAGTCAAAAGATCCTTGTTTTTTAATGGCATACTACTCATCCTCCTGTATAATAACTTCATCTATTCCGTCATCTTCCATGAGCTTTACCTCAACTAACTCTCCTTTAGAAGTTGGAACATTTTTACCTACATAATCTGCTCTGATAGGCAATTCCCGATGTCCCCTATCCAATAATACAGCTAGCTGGATAAAATGTGGTCTTCCTAAATCAATAATCGCATCCAAAGCTGCACGGATAGTCCTTCCTGTATAAAGAACATCATCTACCAATATCACTTTTTTTTCCCTAACAGTAAAAGGTACTTCAGTTTTTCGCAATACAGGTTGAGAAGCTACCTCAGAAAGATCGTCCCGATAAAGATTGATATCCAATGCTCCTATAGGTATCTCAATCCCCCCAATCTCTTTAATTTTTGATGAAAGTCTCTTAGCCAATGTTACCCCTCTTTTCCTAATACCTATGAGAACAAGATCTTTGCCATTCTTGTTTTTCTCTAATATCTCATAAGCAATTCTTTTTAAACTCTTGTCTATCTCCTCGTTGTCCTGAATAAATTTTATTCTTTTTTCCATGCATTCTCCTTAAACCCAGAATTTACAGTAGATTGCTACTGCAAAACCTGGATTGAAAAAAAACCTCTTCACACAAAAGGCAAAGAGGTTTTGTTATATGTTTCGTTATAAATATAATAATAGCTGATTTTTGACATAGTAACCTTCTTAATCTCACCGGATTAAATTAAAGGTTTTTTACGATCATACATTATATCTCATGAAAGGCAAAGGATTTTTTTGTTTAGGACGCAGACAACCGCAGATAAACCATCAAAACATCACAACATCAATAAGTTTTTAGAGTTCCGATACGTTATTCACATCCAATCAATGGATCAGGTCCCCTACGCGTCCCCACTTGATGTCACGCATAAAACCGCCCCATGACCAATATATCAAAAAGGCTTTGCCTTTCACCTTATTCAAATTCACAAACCCCCAGAAGCGACTATCAGCACTCCGATCGCGGTTGTCACCCATCATAAACAAAGAATCTTTAGGAACTACAACAGAGCCGTAGTTATCCCTTGGCTGAACATGCCCCGGAATAATAGTATGATCTTTATAAACTCCATAAGAATCATTGTAAAGTTTATCATTGATGTAAAGCCTTTTATCTTTGATTAATATCTTATCTCCCTCCACCCCAATTACTCTTTTAATGAAATCCTTACTTTCATCTTTGGGATAAATGAAGACAATTACATCACCTTGCTTTGGATCCTTAAAATCAAAGAATTTTATATCCGTAAAAGGTATCCTTACTCCATAAATAAATTTATTCACTAGAATATGATCGCCTATTAACAAGGTGGGTTCCATGGAACCTGAAGGAATTTTGAATGCCTGAACCACAAATGTCCTAATTATCAAGGCCAACACAATGGCTATCGCAAAAGCTTCAACATATTCTCTAATAACACTTTTCTTTCTCATCATTTCTCCTCTACTTTTAATCCAGTTCCATTAATGTTAAAAATGCGGATTGAGGGATATCAACACTCCCACTTTAACCCATAATTTGCAGTAGATGGCTACAGCAAATTATGGGGTTTGTCACAACGCGGCTGTAATCTATATCATGATATGTACTAAAGTAAAGAACAAAAATAAAAAGTGTTGACTTTAATTGATATCTTAATTAGAGTTATTTTCAGGGCGGGCATAGCTCAGTTGGTAGAGTACAAGCTTCCCAAGCTTGGGGTCGCGGGTTCGAATCCCGTTGCCCGCTCCAATCTGCAATAATAATAGATTTTTCCACTTGCAATTAGATCAAGCTTGTGCTACATATGGCTTAACACTCTTTAAAAAGTGGGGACTCCCCGCTTTTTTTATTGATTGCAGGAAAATGACTAAAACGCTCATGGAATCGCTTAGAGAACTTATAGAACCTATTATCTTGACCGAAGGGATGGAGTTAATTGACATTGAGTACCGCCAGGAATCCAGGGGATGGGTTCTTAGATTTTATATTGACAAAGAAGGAGGATTAACTCTAAGTCACTGCTCACACTTAAGTGCACAAATTGGAGATCTCCTTGAAGTCAAGGATCTTATCCCACATAGATATACCTTAGAGGTATCTTCACCAGGCCTCAATCGCACTTTAAAAAGAGAAAAAGATTTCAAAACTTGTGTTGGAGAAATTATACAAGTAAAAACTTCTCAACCAATTGACCAAAGAAGAAATTTCAAAGGCAAATTGCTGGGATACAGGGAAGGGGAAATTATGATTAGCTCAGATAATCAAGAATTACTTATTCCTATTTCCTTTATATCTAAAGCTAACCTCCAACACCAATTCCCTGATCCAAATAAGAAGAAGAAAGCAAATTAAAAAAAGAATCGTAATAAATGTATGTGATAATCAAATTTTTAAAGGGCTAATCTCATGGTAACCGATCTTGACCGCATCCTTGAAGAAGTCAGAAAAGACAAAGATCTTGACAAACAGATCTTAATTAAAACCTTAGAAGAAGCACTTTTAAAAGCAGCAAAAAATCGTTATGGGTACAGCTCTGATATTGAAGCACACTTCAATCCGGAAATAGGTGAGGTTGAGCTCTTTCAATTTAGGACAGTAGTTGAAGAAGTAAAAAATCCAAGGGACGAAATTTCTCTTGAAGAATCTAAAAATCTGGATCCAGACGCACAAGTAGGTGACAGTTTAGGGGCGAAATTAAATACCAGCGAATTCGGAAGAATCGCCGCTCAGACAGCCAAACAGGTAATTATTCAAAATATTAGAGAAGCAGAGAGAGAGAATATTTACCAAAATTACAAAGATCGTAAAGGTGAACTGGTTAATGGTATTGTCCAACGATTTGACAGAGGAGATATCATTGTCAATATGGGAAAAGCAGAAGCCATTTTGCCAGCTAAAGAGCAGGTTCCCAGAGAACGCTATCGTCTGAGAGATAGAATAAAGGCGTACATTCTGGATATCAAAAAGACAACTAAAGATCCTCAGATTGTATTATCTCGAACACATACAAGATTCATCACTGAATTATTTAAAGTTGAAGTACCGGAAATCAGCGAAGGTATAGTTACCATTAAATGTATTGCCAGGGAACCAGGTGTTAGAACTAAAATCTCAGTGGAAACCTCCAATCCCGATGTTGATCCTGTTGGAGCGTGTGTAGGATCTAAGGGTTCTAGAGTACAAAATATTGTACAGGAATTAAAAGGAGAAAAGATTGACATTATTACATGGTCTGATGACCCGGCTAAGTTTGTATGTAACGCCCTTGCCCCTGCAGAAATTTCAGAGGTCATCGTTTATAATGATAAGCGGGCTATGGAAATCATTGTACCTGACAACCAAACTTCACTGGCCATCGGTAAAAGAGGACAAAATGTTCGTTTGGCTGTTAAGCTAACTGGATGGAAAATAGATATAAAGAGTAAAACAGAGGCAGAAGGAGAATCTGAAGATGCACTTAAACAATTAACCCAAATTTCCAGTGTCGGCGAAACTACTGCCAGAGTATTATTTAATGAGGGTTATTCTACCCCTTTAGATATTGCTAAATCAAAAGTAGAAGGCTTAATGAAACTGCCTGGATTGGGCGAGAAAAAAGCACAAACAATCAAGAAAGCAGCTGAAGATTTTATAAAACAACAGGCAAAAGATGATATTGCTTCAAAAAACGATACTCCTTCATCTTCAGGTGAAAAAGGATAGTTTTTAATTACAGGTATTATGAGAGTTCATCAACTTGCTAAAGAACTAAATTTAAAAGCTAATGAATTATTCCCCCACCTTAAAAAGTTGGGGATAGAATTCAAAAACCACATGAGTACTATTTCTACTGATGATATAGAGAGAGTAAGGAAATTGTTGAATCCTCCTACTGCTGAGGAAATTGTTGAAAAAAGGTTACAACCAACTCTTATAAGGAGAAGAAGAAAGGTAGTCGTAGAAGAACCCACTGAAGAACCAAAGGAAAGTGCTGAGAAAGAAGCAGCTTCCGAAACCCCCGCAATCGTTGAGCCAACCAAAAAGAAAGAAGGGGAGGCGGAAACCCTACCGGTTAAAGAAGCTGAGCAACAAAAAAAAGTAGTTGATACTACCCCATCCAAAAAACCTCCTGCAGTAAAGATCATCTCTAAAAAAGTAGAACTGCCTGAGGTAGAAAAAGAGGAGGAAGAAGTAACAAGAAAAGGGAAACTCAAGAGAGAGAAACCTAAAAAAGAACGATTTTTCCCCATCGCCTCTTCTAAAGACATCAAAGAAGAGGAAGAGCAAGCCCCCTCTAAGAAATTAACCAAAACATACAGACCATTTCCTTATCATAAGAAAAAACCTCTCTCCCTCGTCAAACCTAAAAAAACCGAGATTACTATACCCAAAGCAATCAAGAGAAAAATAAAGGTAGTGGAAGGAATAACTGTCGGCCAACTAGCAAAAAGGATGAGCATCAAAACAGGAGAAGTAATTAAAAAGCTTATGGGTTTAGGTGTTATGGCAACTGTGAATAAGACCATCGATAATGATTCTGCTTTACTTGCCGCTCATGAATTCGGATATGAAATAGAACTCGTTCCTATAGAAGAAGAACAAATTCTTACTGAAAAAGAAGATACTGCTGAGGAACTACTTCCCCGTGCACCGATAGTAACGGTAATGGGACACATAGATCATGGTAAAACTTCCTTACTTGATGCTATCCGGCAAACCAATGTAATAGAAAAAGAGGCTGGGGGAATTACACAGCACATAGGAGCCTATCTTGTAAAACTAGACAAGGGGAATATTGCTTTTATTGATACTCCAGGTCATGAGGCATTTACAACCATGCGCGCACGAGGGGCAAAGGTTACCGATATTGTGGTACTTGTTGTAGCTGCAGATGATGGTGTAATGCCTCAAACAATAGAGGCAATTGATCATTCAAAAGCGGCAAAGGTGCCTATTATTGTTGCCATCAATAAAATTGATAAACCCAATGCCAACCCAGAAAAGGTTAAACAATCCCTTTCAGAGTATGAACTTGTCCCGGAAGATTGGGGAGGCGATACCCTCTATGCAGAAATCTCAGCAAAAAAGCAAGAAGGCATTGAAGAGCTTTTAGAAACTATCCTTCTTCAGGCTGAAATGTTAGAACTAAAGGTAAATTTCAACAAGCCTGCTAAGGGAACAGTAATTGAGGCAAAACTTGACAAGAACAAAGGTCCAATAGCTACTATATTGGTTCAAGGAGGAACATTAAAGGAAGGGGACACATTCGTTTCCGGCGTACACTTTGGTAAGGTTAGAGCCCTTATTGACAGTACGGGAGAAAAAATATCTCAGGCAGGTCCTTCTACACCCGTACAGGTTTTCGGCCTCTCTGGAGTGCCTGATGCAGGAGATAACTTTCTGGTTGTGGATGAAGGGAAAAAAGCCAGACAGGCAGGACAATATCTCCAACAAAAGCAGAGGGAAAAAGATCTTACTGAATCAAGCAAGGGGACACTGGAAGGGCTACAAGACCAAACAACAGAAGTTACTGTCAAAAAAGAACTTAATGCGATCATCAAAGCCGATGTAAACGGAACCATAGAAGCTTTAACCAAATCCTTAGAAGAGTTAGGGAACGCGGATGTTCAAATCAATATTATCCACTGTGCTGTTGGTTCCATTAACCAGTCCGACGTTATGCTAGCCTCTGCTTCTCAAGCAATTATTATTGGATTTGGTGTTAAACCTAATGCAAAAGCTAAGCAGTTTGCAGAACATGAAAAAGTAGACATAAGACTCTACAACATCATTTATGATGCCATTTCTGATATCAAAAATTCCCTGGAAGTTCTTCTTGATCCCACTCTGATTGAAAAAATCAGCGGCAAAGCTGAAGTTAGGCAAATCTTTAATGTCTCTAAGCTGGGAGCTATTGCTGGTAGCTTTGTCCTCGACGGTAAAATTGCTAGAGGCACTAAGATGCGTCTAATGAGAAACGGTACCCTTCTTCACCAGGGGAGGATTTCTTCCCTAAGACGATTTAAAGACACTGTGCGTGAAGTTGAATCCGGACATGAATGTGGTATTGTTATAGAAGGATTCAGAGAAATAGAGGTTGGTGACATCATAGAATGTTACACAATAGAAGAGATCGCTACAAAGTTGTAATTACTCTGGGTTATCAAATATCCTCTCTTTTTCATTTAGGACCAACAGCATGGTCGTTGGAATCTGTCGTCTGGATTTACGAATCAGCGCAAACAATTCCCTAAAGGGAAAGCGCCGTATCCTGAAAAGAATTATCGAAAGAGTAAAAAATAAATTTAACGTCTCCATAGCTGAAGTAGGAAATCACGACCTTTGGCAGAGTTCCCAGATAGGTTTTTGCATGGTGGGTAACGATAAGAGGTTCATAAATTCAGCCTTAGATAAAATCATTTATTTCATCGAAGAGATGAACACTGCTGAAATTACTAAATCTGATATTGAAATCATAAATTTGTAGAACTCCTCCCTTTCAATTTCCTGGAACAATACAGGGTGGTGGGGCACATGAATTATAACTACAAAAGGGCAGACAGAGTTTCTGACCTTCTCAAAGAAGAAATTTCTCAAATGCTTCTTAAGGAAGTGAAAGATCCCCATATCGGTTTCATGACCATTACCGGTGTAGAGGTATCTAAAGATCTTCATGTGGCAAAGGTTTTTTATACAATTTTAGGAGATGAAAAACAAGTAAGCGATTCGGCACAGGCCTTAAGCCGGGTTTCCCCCTTTATCAAAAGGCGGTTAGGGAAAAGATTAAGGATGCGGTATATACCTGATATTATTTTCAGATATGACCACTCTATAGAATATGGAACTAGAATTGATAACATTCTTGGCCATCTAAAAGATTCTGAGGAAACAGATACTGGTGGGGAATAAATCATTTTTACATTGCAGCATTTTTCCCACTTGACTCGTATGGACAACCATTTATGGACGGAATATTAATTATTGACAAACCCAGCGGCATGACTTCATACCAGGTTGTGAAAAAAGTAAAAAAAACTTTTAAAGCAACAAAGGTTGGACATGGTGGAACCTTAGACCCCCTGGCTACCGGTGTCTTACCCATCTTCCTCAATAGAGCGACAAAATTATCTGCTTTCTTGATGAACGGCATTAAAAAATACCGTGCGACCATGGAATTGGGCATCGAAACTGACACGTTAGACCGGGATGGTAAGATTACGGCTGAAAGCAACTGCATTCCGGAAGACCATCATCTGATTATTACAACCATCAACTCATTCAAAGGCACGATTGAACAAATTCCCCCTATGTTTTCAGCCTTAAAGTATAAAGGCACACCACTTTACAAACTTGCCAGAAGGGGAATAACACTAAATCTCAAAGCACGTAAAGTTATCATACATGAAATGAACGTACATGAGATAATCCTTCCTTATATAACCTTTGAAGTGTGTTGCTCTTCAGGAACCTATGTCAGGACCCTGTGCGCTGATGTTGGAAAAAAACTCGGCTGTGGTGCTCACCTGACAGGGTTGAAAAGACTACAAAGTGGAAACTTCCTATTAGATGATTCTATAAGTCTGGATCAATTAAACAATTTAGCTGAGCAAAATTCATTGAAAAAAAATCTGTTTTCTCTGTCCAAGTCATTCGATAACCTGCCAAATGTTATGGTGAAAAATCAGGTTGCCACCATTCTTAAAAAAAGCAGAACCGTTCCAGTCTCCTGTCTGAGAGACACTCCCTTGCCATCCATGAAGAAGGGAGATTTCTTCAAAGCACCCTGTCAAGGAGACAATCTCATCGCTATCGTACAATCTCTAATCAATAATAACAGCTTTTCTATGATGCCTGATAAAGAAAGGGCATGGAAGTTAGTTTGTTTTTTTAATCCTCAAGAAAACACTTTACACTAAACAATCTAGTCATAGGAGGAATCAATGACACTGGAACCGAATCAAAAAAGTGAAATCATAGAAAAACATAAAACCCATGAAAAGGATACTGGTTCCCCTGAAGTGCAAATTGCACTTCTAACAGAAAGGATTATCTACCTTACCAATCACTTTAAAACACACAAGAAGGACCATCACTCACGCCAGGGACTAATAAAAATAGTCAATCAGAGAAGGAGTTTGCTCAACTATCTCAAGAGGAATAATCCACCAAAATACAGAAAGTTGATCGAGGAACTGGGCATTAGAAAATAAAAACAAGGAGGACTAAACACCATGATCAAAAAAGTTGAATTTGAATGGGGGAATAGACCCCTCTCTATTGAAACGGGAAGAATGGCTAAACAAGCTAATGGAGCTGTTACCGTGCAATATGGCGACAGTATTGTTTTAGTCACTGCTGTAGCTTCCAAAGAACCAAGGGAAAAGATAAGTTTTTTCCCCTTAACTGTGGATTACCAAGAGATGACTTATGCCGCTGGGAAGATTCCAGGTGGCTTTTTTAAAAGAGAAGGGAGACCCAGTGAAAGAGAAATCCTGACTTCACGATTTATCGACCGTCCCTTAAGACCTCTCTTCCCTGAAGGTTTTACCCATGAAGTTCAGATCATCGCGACAGTGCTTTCAGCAGACCCCGAAAACAATCCCGATATTTTAGCCCTTATCGGTGCCTCTGCAGCATTAGAGATTTCTGATATTCCCTTTAAAGGACCTATTGCAGGAATACGGGTGGGGAAAATAGACAATCAATTAGTCATCAATCCATCCTGCGAGCAGCTTGAGAAAAGCATGCTTGAACTCATCATAGCAGGCAGCAGTGAAGCAATTGTCATGGTTGAAGGAGAAGCCGATATCCAATCTGAAGAAACCATTATGGAAGCTCTCTCCTTTGGTCATCAATCACTAATGAATATTTTAGACATTCAGCTGGAGCTAAAAAAAGCTGTGGGGAAAACAAAAACAGCTTTCCAACCGCCATCTCACGATGAAGCTTTGTATCAGAAAGTTTTTGATGCTGCCCACGACAAAATAAAACAGGCAATCCGCATACATGGTAAATTAGAGAGAAATGAAACTATTAGACAGATTGGGAAGTCAGCTCTTGAAGAGTTACTGGTCGAACATGAAGGCATGGAGATAGAAATCAGCAACATTTTAAATAAAATGGAGGAAGAACTGATAAGGAATCTTATCACTAGCGAAAGAAAAAGGATTGGTGGAAGGAACTTTGACGAAATAAGAGAAATCTCCTGTGAAGCAGGAGTTCTACCCCGCACCCATGGTTCCGCCTTATTCACCCGGGGAGAGACACAGGTACTGGCTACAACAACACTTGGAACCACAGCTGATGAGCAACGGATTGATTCTCTTATGCAAAATAGCAAAAAATCATTTATGCTACACTACAATTTCCCACCTTTTTCAGTAGGAGAAGTTAAGTTCCTGCGAGGTCCCAGCAGAAGAGAAGTTGGACATGGAGTTCTGGCAGAAAAAGCCATTGCGAAAGTACTTCCCTCAAAAGATGAATTCCCTTACACGATACGTATCGTATCAGAAGTTCTAGAGTCTAACGGGTCTTCTTCCATGGCAACAGTATGCGGATCTATCCTTTCTTTGATGGATGCTGGTGTACCTATCAAAAACCCCGTGGCAGGAATAGCTTTGGGTTTAATCAAGGAGGAGGATGAATTCATCGTTCTCTCAGATATATTAGGAGACGAAGATCACATAGGAGATATGGATTTTAAAGTAGCCGGTACCAGGGAAGGAATCACGGCCCTTCAGATGGATATCAAGATCACCGGAATAACAACAGATATACTCAAAAAAGCCCTTCACCAGGCAAGAGAAGGCCGTTTATTCATTCTGGAAAAAATGGAAGCAACCATAAAAGAACCACGTCGCGCTCTCTCTGTATGGGCTCCCCGTATTGCAACCATACAGCTAAATCCGGAAAAAATTGGTGTGGTCATAGGACCAGGTGGCAAGGTCATCAAAAATATTATTGAACAAACTGGCGCCAAGATTGAAATCGATGATGCAGGAAAAGCCAATATTTACTCCAGCAGCAACGAATCGGTTGAGAAAGCAATAAAAATGATTCAGGAAATCACCCAGGAAGCAGAAGTCAACAAAATATATCTTGGAAAAGTAAGACGCATCATGGATTTCGGTGCCTTTGTGGAAATCTTTCCTGGAACAGATGGACTTGTCCACATTTCTCAGTTAGCCGAAGGACGTGTCAAAAATGTTAGAGACGTTCTTGAAGAAGGTGATGAAGTAATGGTAAAGGTCATAGAAATAGACAAACAAGGTAAAATTAAACTCAGCCGCAAAGAAGCATTGAACCAGTAACATCATCATAAAACCCAATAAAGTTACCTGCAAGTTCTCACAGAAGGGAAAAACATGTACCAAAAAACCGTACTAGACAATGGCATTAAAATTGTTACAGAACAAATTTCCCATGTTCACTCTATTTCATTGGGTATATGGATCATAACGGGCTCCCGCGATGAGGATAAATCACAAAATGGCATCGCTCATTTTATTGAGCATATGCTGTTTAAGGGGACAAAGAAACGCACTGCTCTGGAAATCTCTAAGGAAATTGATTCAGTAGGAGGCATACTCAACGCCCTTACCGGCAAAGAATATACGGGAATCTATGCAAAGGTCCTGGATAAAAATATAGACTTGGCTTTTGATTTGCTCGCTGATATATTTCTCAATTCTGCATTTGATTCAAGAGAAATTGAGCGGGAACGCGATGTAATCTTCCAGGAAATTCATCTTTCTGAAGATACCCCGGATGAATATATTCAAGAACTTTTCAGCAAATCCTATTTTAGGGATCACCCGCTGTCTAAACCTATTTTGGGAAATGTTGAGACCGTAAGTAACCTCGATCGGGAAAAACTTGTTTCCTTCTTACGCCAAAATCACTACCAACCTTCCAAAGTTGTCATCTCTGCTACCGGCAACTTAAATCATAACAAGATTGTAAATGGGCTCAAGAAGAGTTTCGGTTCTATTTGTGAACAAAACACAACCCCCTATCGCAGCTCCCTAAAACCAGTCTCAAGCTTTTCTATTCATACCAAAGAATTGGAACAGGTTCATCTATGCATTGGTACTAAAGGTGTTGCTCAAAATCATCCTTTGCGATATGCAGGTTACATACTGAATACTATCTTGGGTGGGAGTATGAGCTCCCGCTTATTCCAGGAAATCAGAGAAAAGAAAGGGCTTGCTTATGCTATATACTCCTACTTCTCTTCTTACTTTGACGCTGGAGTGTTTGCTGTATATCTGGGGGTAAGCAAAAAAACAGCAAGAGAAGCCGTAAAATTAGTAATTGAGGAACTACATAAATGTAAAGATAACGGTATTTCCGACTCTGAAATTAAATCCGCTAAGGAACAGCTCAAGGGCAATACCCTTTTAGCCTCTGAAAACGTCGATAGCAGAATGTCCAGATTGGCCAAATGTGAAATTTACTTTAACAGATTTATTCCCATAGAAGAGATTATTATAAATATTGATAAAGTCACCTCCCAGGAAATAAAAGATCTTGCCAAAGAAATATTTGACAGGAATTACCTGTCCCTGGCTGCTTTGGGTCCCATCAACCATAAAGATTTAACACCAGATTTACTGGATATTTGACAGCTGACACCTCAAACACATCTATGGTTACACCAAATCCCATAAACATTTATCAAAAGAAAATAAACAGGGAGCTTGATATATTTTTCAACTCTCTCAAAAAGAGATACCATAATCTCGACTATACCAGGATATTCATAAAATCTATGGAGGATTTTTCAAAGAGAGGGGGGAAAAGGCTAAGACCAATTTTAATGATCCAGGGCTACAACCTCTTTAAACCTGAAAACCACGAGATTATAAAAACCTCTATCTCTATTGAAATGATCCACAATTTTCTCCTTGTTCATGATGACGTGATGGATCGTGATGTTTTGAGGAGAGGTGGTCTTACTATAAATAAATTATATAGCAATTATTTTAAATCAAATTTAAATAATGGTTCAGATACTCACCTCGGAAATGCCACAGCTATAACCATTGGCAACATCTTTTGCTCTCTGGGAAACGCCGTCATTGGCAACTCCACTTTCCCCGAAAAAAATAAGTGCAAAGCACTTAATGCTATCAGTGAAATAATAACCAATGTTGGTATTGGACAATGCTACGATATTATGTACAGTAGAAAGGGGGATCTTACAGAAAAAGAAATTCTAATCATGTACAATCTCAAAACAGCAGTCTATTCCTTCAGTGGACCTTTGGTGCTGGGAGCAACACTGGCTGGAGCAAGTAAAACCAGTATTAAAAAAATAGAATCATTCTCAAAACCTCTCGGATTGGCCTTTCAAATCAAAGATGACCTTTTAGACCTCTATGGTACAGAAAGCATGTTGGGCAAACCAGTTGGTTCAGACTTTAGAGAAGCCAAGAAGACCCTCCTGCTTACAACCATGTTGAAACTGGCAACTCCTGAAGAAAGAAAAGAAATCTTAATCTTCCTGGGCAATAAGAAACTTAATAAGAGAGATATTAAGAGGCTTAAAAAAATTGGGGTTGAAAGTGGAGCATTTGATTACTGCAATTCCTTGTCGGATAGACTGATTAACGAAGCAACGGTCATTTTAAGGAAGTCTTCTTATAATAAAAAGGGGGTTAAAATACTATTGCAAATTGCAGATTACATTCAAAAAAGGGAATTATAAGCAATCCATTACTTTCTTAGATAAATAAAAAATTCTTTATTTCCTTTCGCACCAAAAAGTGGAGACTCCAAAACTCCTGCAACCTGAAGAGTCAGATTTAAAGCGAAGGAAGAAATCTCGTCTATAACCTCTTTGTGCTTTTCAACATCCTTAACCACTCCACCTTTTCCAACTCCACCTTTTCCAACTTCAAATTGTGGTTTTATCAAGGCTATAATTTCACCACCTGTTTTTATTAACTCAACCACCCTGGGAATAACTTTTTTCAAAGAAATGAAGGATACATCAATAACTGCACTATCCAGTTCATCCTTAAACTTCTCTTTTAAAAGATAACGGATATTACTCCTTTCCAGACTAATTACCCTCTCATCACACCTTATTTTCCATGCCAATTGCCCATACCCAACATCAACAGCATAAACTCTGGCGGCCCCACGCTGTAGCAGGCAGTCAGTAAATCCTCCTGTAGATGCCCCAACATCCAGAAAATTATTACCACTGACCTCAATTTTCCAGTAATCAAGAGCTTTCTCTAATTTGGCACCACCGCGACTCACATATGGTGATCCCTCACCGTTAATTACAACCTCCGCATCAGCTGCTATCCGAACACCTGATTTATCAACTCGCTCCCCATCGACCCATACCTTTCCTTCCATAATAAAGGCTTGGGCCCTTTGTCTGCTTTTAATCAGACCTCTCTTAACTAAAACCTTATCCAGTCGATCTCCATTAGCTCTACTTGCCTTTAAAACTCTCATCCATAATTTCCCTCGCCGAATGAACAATCCCCTCAGTATCTAAACCATACTTTTTACGGAGAATACTCTGAGCGCCATGTTCAAGAAACACATCATTGATACCCAGGCACTTAACTTTCACTCCTTGAATACCACTTTCTCCTAACACTTCTAAAACAGAACTTCCGAAACCACCTGGAAGCACATTTTCCTCTATGGTGATTATCTTCCCAACCTTTCCAGCTAAATTGCAAATTAAATCTCTATCCAGTGGTTTTACAAAACGGCTATTTACAACGCCGACCCTAATCTTCTCTTCCCCAAGCTCTCTTGCTGCATGAAGGGCAGGATAAACAGTCGCACCAATAGCTAAAATAACGAGGTCATCACCACCTTGCAAAACCTCTGCTTCGCCAATCTTAAGAGTCTTGAGTTCTTCATCTAATTTCGCTCCATACCCTTTGCCCCGGGGATAACGGATAGCTACAGGACCATCACATTGCAAGGCTGTTTTGAGCATATGCTGCAATTCATTTTCATCTTTAGGAGACATAATTATTATATTCGGGATACTCCTTAAATAGGAGAGGTCGAACAAACCATTATGAGTAGCCCCATCTTCTCCTACAATACCTGCGCGATCTAAAACAAACACTACCGGCAACTTTTGATAACACACATCATGAAGGATTTGATCATAACTTCTTTGCAGGAATGTAGAGTAAATAGCAGCAACAGGATGAAGGCCTTCTGTAGCCATACCTGCTGCAAAAGTTATGGCATGCTGTTCTGCAATACCAACATCAAAGAATCTCTTTGGAAACTCTTTGCTGAATTCATCCAAACCTGTTCCACCTGGCATTCCTGCCGTAATTGCAATGATGTTCTTATCTTTTCTTGCTAATTTAATTAAGGTATCGGCAAAAACTTTAGTGTATGTTGGTACTAATGACTTTTTTGATAACGATTTGCCTGTCTTTATCTCAAAAGGACCTGTGCCATGAAATCTAACAGGGTCCTTTTCCGCTGGTTTATATCCCTTCCCTTTGCTGGTGAGTACATGAACGAGAATTGGTCCTTGTAAATTTTTAATGTTTTTCAAATTATCCAACAAATGGTCAAATCTGTGTCCGGAGATGGGACCAATATACCTGAACCCCAATTCTTCGAAAATGAGTCCGGGAGCTAATAATCTCTTTAAAAATTCTTCAGACTGTTTTACTACCCTTAAAACGGATTTGCCAATACCAGGAACAGTCTTTATGAAAGAGGTCATCTCGTTCACAAAACGATTATAGAATTGCCCCGTAATGATTCTTGCAAGATAAGCTGAGAGAGCACCTACATTAGGAGAAATGGACAGTTCATTGTCGTTTAATATAACAATTAAGTCTTTTTTCATATCTCCAGCCTGGTTAAGACCTTCCCATGCTAAACCTGCTGTCAAAGAACCATCACCAATTACAGCAATCACACTATGCTTTTCTCCCTTGATACATCGAGCTTCTGCCATTCCCAGAGCAGCAGAAAGAGAGGTGCTACTATGACCAACATTAAAGGTATCGTAAACACTTTCTTCTCTGCGGGGGAAACCACTGATACCTCCATGTTGACGAAGGGTGTGGAACTGCTCTCTCCTGCCAGTGAGGAGCTTATGGGCGTACGACTGATGACCCACATCCCAGACAATCTTATCTTTTGGAGTATCAAAAACAAAGTGGAGTGCAATAGTAAGCTCCACCACTCCCAGACTTGATGCTAAATGACCTCCGGTCTTAGAGACTGTACTGACAATCTCATCCCGTATCTCCTCGGCTAACTGAGGCAACTGATCCGGTTTCAATAATTTCAAATCACCTGGATTATTTATATTATCTAAAAGTCGCATTGTATCAAATCATTCCTCCTCTCCCACCTCAAAAGGCTTAGTCTCAACCGTCTCGCCTTTACCCTTTAACAGTATTTCTACCTTCCTCTCAGCTTCTTCTAACTGCTTTGTACAAAGGCGAGATAATTTTATTCCCTCCTCAAAAAGTTTCAAAGATTCTTCCAAAGCTAAATCACCTTCTTCCAGCTTATCTACAATATTTTCCAGTTTTTTTAAAGAATCCTCAAATTTCTTTATTGCCATTTTCTCATCCTATGTAAATGGTTCGGTTTACTCGTTAATCTTCTCCACCTTACAGAATAATTCCCCTTTCCCCAATACTACATTAACTTTATCACCCTGTGAAAGCATTCCACTTTCTCTTATAATCTGACAAGAAGGAAGCAAGCGGGTAATGCTGTAACCCCGTTTTAATACATTTAGGGGGCTTAAACTATCTAAACCTCCTAAATACTTTTCTAATATCTGGCGCAACCTATAGTGTAACTGATGTATACCGTTAATCAACCCCTTCCTGTAAAGTGATACGCTTTTGAGATATTCATCAATTATAATTTTAGGGCTACTCAATAATAGTCTTGCTTCTCTCCCTCTAAACATTTCTCCTTTAAACTGTAACACCCAATGAATACGAGGAGACAAACGGCCATTCAACTCATCAACTCTTAATTGCAGATCAGTTAATTTAAGACGAGGATCTGGCAATCTCTTTTTCATAAACATGACCTGATTCTTTTCTGTCTCAAGCAAATGTGTCATTCTACTTCTCAATCTATCAGAAAGTGATCCTATCAAATTAATGAGTTCAACCTTTTCTTTTACCACCAATTCCCCTGCAGCAGATGGAGTTGGGGCACGCATATCAGCAACAAAGTCTGCAATGGTGAAATCAATTTCGTGCCCTACTGCAGAAATAATAGGAATAGAAGACTCATAAATTGCCCTTGCTACTACTTCTTCATTAAAAGACCACAGATCTTCTAAAGAACCTCCCCCTCTTGCTAAAATAATGACATCGATTCCTGTAACGTGGTTTAGTTCACAAATGGCACTGGCAATTTCAAGTGCAGACCCTTCACCTTGTACCTTCACCGGATTAATCATAATCTCAACATTAGGGAACCTTCTCCCCACAACATTTAATATATCCTTAATAGCTGCCCCTGTAGGAGAGGTCACAATACCTATCTTCCGGGGTAGAAGAGGCAGGGGTTTTTTATTCTCAGCATCAAACAGTCCTTCCTTTTGCAACTTTTCTTTCAACTGATCAAAAGCAAGTTGTAAGGCACCAACTCCTTTGGGCTCCATGTAGTCAAGGATGAACTGGTATTCACCCCTTGGCTCATATACGTTTATCCTCCCCCGGCAAATCACTAGCAACCCATCGTGCGGATCAAACTTAAGATATCTCCCCATGAACCTGAAGATTACTGCTCTAATCTGACTATTACCATCTTTGAGCGTAAAATAACAGTGGCCAGAAGATGGACTTTTAAAATTAGATATTTCTCCTTCTACCCATATCTCTTCAAATTTTTCCTCCAAGCATTTTTTGATCTTAATAGTAAGCTCAGATACCGTTAAAATATTTTTATAATCTGAAAAAATATCCATTCCTCTGCACTTCCTAAAAAACATCTTTTAAAGGTAATCCGGAACAGTCAACACGTATCAAACTTATTATTCCATCATTCCAATTGCTCAAGCTGGTTTCATAATATATCAAAAATGCTTAAATAATCAACAGCATATTAACTTTTACATTCTCATCCCAATATCCAAATTGTGAAAAGAGTAAAATAAGCTGTTAGTCTCAGCAATCTTAGCATACTCTTCTATGAAATTTTCTTGCCAAAATTCAATCCTGGAGATAGTATGTTCCAACATTCCAATACTCCACCACTCCACATTGGTCACAAAAACCTAATGACACCAGGTTAACAATTCCAATATGCTGTAGAATTTCCGAGACGTTTATGCACCGCCCTCTTATTCCAATACTCTTATCATATTTGACAGGATTGATAACAGGTTACTATATCACAATACCACAAACAATCCTTATTCCATTAATATCACTACTACTCCTTTTCTTCATAATAACCATTGCCATTAAAAAAATACAGTTATCCTTTCTTCTTCCAATTATTATATTTAATCTATTGGGCATCCTCTTTTTAAACTGCAACTTATTTCCACCCCTTCCACCCAACCATATAGCCAATTATGTAAAAGAAGAAAAGATAATTTTAGAAGGAATCCTCTATAAACCTCCCGAGCTATCCCTGGATAAAACCAAACTGTATATCCTGTCAGAGAGGATAACAAAAAAGAATAAAACAATACCAATAAACGGAAGGTTACTATTGACAGTTAAAGGTAAGAATGAACATTTAAATTACGGGGATAGATTGCGTTTTTCTGCCAGAATCCGTAATCCAAGAAATTTTAATAATCCGGGAGGATTCGATTATAAGACATACCTGGCTCTTAAAGGAATTCTTGTAACAACTTCTATTAAAGACGGAAGAGAAATAGCTAAAGTTGGAGAAACTACACTCAATCCCATTTTGAAAATAGTGGAAAAGTATAGGACGCAAATAAGAGAATTCCTATCTATAAATCTCCATTCCCCTGCTGCTGAAATTGCAAAGGCACTAATATTAGGTGAAAAAGGTGAGATACCAAAAGAATTGAGAGAAGGATTTTCAGCAGCCGGGGTAGCTCATATCCTGGCCATCTCCGGACTGCATTGCGGAATCATTGCACTGGTTTGCTTTTTTCTGATAAAAAACATCCTTAAATGTTCCACCCGATTAATGCTCTCAACCGATATATCTAAAGTTTCAGCTTTTGTCACTCTGATACCGGTAATCACCTACTGCTTTATAGCAGGACACGGCGTTTCAACCGTAAGAGCAACCATTATGGTTATCACCTATCTAACGGCTATTATCATAGGTAGAGAGGATGACTTATGGAATACTTTAGCTGTGGCAGCTTTTCTCATCCTTGTTTTCTCACCTTCCTCACTATTTGATATTTCTTTTCAACTCTCATTCATTTCTGTTGTTTCCATACTTTATCTTACTCCCAGATTTTCAACTCCCTTGTTTCAACATTCACAGGACCCTTTGGAACCACCACCTCCCTGGTGGAAAAAGATCATAAGAAGAATTGCCCTGTTTCTTATTGTAACCATCTCAGCAATTATAGGAACTGCTCCACTTGCTGCCCTTTATTTTAATCGCTTCTCTCCCTGGGGATTTTTGACTAATCTAATCATTATCCCTCTTGTCGGCTTCCTGGTCGTCCCTTTAGGACTTCTCGCAAGCTTCTTTCTGTTTCTCTACCAACCTCTGGCCATCTTCACAGTAAATATAGTGCAGCCACTTATTATGATTTCTATCTCTGTCGTAGAGCTATTCAATCAATTACCATATGCTGATTATCGGACTGCAACCCCTACCCTTCTGGAGATCATTCTTTTCTACCTGGCAGTCTTTCTCTTAGTTAACATCAGAAAATCAAAAAGAATAAGATATGGACTCGCACTCGTTATCATAGTCATTGTCTTCAATCAGGCTTTCTGGTACTACCAAAACAACCTGAGTCCGCTATTACGAATCACCTCCATAGATGTTGGTCAGGGAGAGTCAACCCTCATCCAGTTCCCCAAAGGTGCAACCATGCTAATTGATGGGGGTGGATTTTACGATAATAGTTTTGATGTTGGTGGATTGGTAGTTGCACCAGTTATCTGGAAGAAAAAGATTAAGAAGATAGACTATCTGGTTCTCTCCCACCCACATCCTGACCATCTAAATGGACTGGTGTCCATTGCTGGAATTTTTAAAGTAAAAGAAGTGTGGACCAATGGGGAAAAAGTGTATACTGAGCCTTTTCAAGAATTTGAGAAAATCATCAGTGAAAAGAAAATCAAAAATATTCTCATAGATAGAGAACATCCCGATCTAATATTAAATGGTGTCCAAATCGAGTTTCTTCATCCTCCCAAAACTGCCTGCCATGACAGGAGTACGGGTTATCACTCAGGAACCAACAATCATTCACTGGTGACAAAACTCACCTTCAAAGACATCAACATGCTTTTTACTGGAGATATTTATCAAGAAGTGGAACGAGAACTAATAAATACAGAAACCGATCTTAAGAGTACCATCCTCAAAGTTCCCCACCATGGAAGTGCAACATCAAGCTCACTACCATTCCTTAAAAAGGTACAACCTCAAATAGCTATGTTTAGTGTGGGCTTTAAAAATATCTTCAATCTACCCAGCCATAAAATTCTTGAAAGATACAAAAACCAGGATTGTCAAATATTCAGAACAGACCGAGACGGTGCTATAACCATAGAGACAGATGGTACCTGCATCAACATAAAAACATTCCTTGATAATGAGGATATGAAATTGGCTTCCCTTCAATAATAAATATCGCTGTAATATTAAGAGGAAAGAGGGGGAAAGAAG
>CBDTTR010000007.1:0-21321 GCA_965363405.1 uncultured bacterium
GATAACAAGTTAAATTGCCAAAATCAAACACAGAATTTTCGAGACACCGCACTAGATGCTGGATGCAAAATACGATATACAGGATTTATATAAGTTCTTATCCAGCATCACTTTGCATAAGAGCAGACTTAAAAAACTTGACTCGATTGTTAAGTTTTTGGTCTATAATAAGACTGTTAGTTTTATTAAGTGTAATTGTATTTTTAAGAAAAAATCGGGCATTTTTATTCTTGATGTTTCCATATTTTGTGATAATTATTACTTGATAGAATTACTAAAAATTGGGGGTGAATAATGAATATCCGTGAAATGTTAGAACAAGATGAAAAAATGAGGCTTTCACCTTACGCCCAGCTTAGTTCTGAGACAAAGGGGAGAAGGGTTGAAGAGGAGGAATGTGAAATACGTCCTGCCTATCAGCATGATCGTGACAGTATTCTTCATTCAAAGTCTTTTAGAAGGTTGAAGCACAAGACACAGGTTTTTCTGGCACCAACAGGTGACCATTATCGTACCCGCCTGACTCATACATTAGAGGTGTCTCAAATTGCTCGAACTATAGCAAAATCGCTGAAATTAAATGAAGACCTGACCGAAGCAATAGCACTGGGTCATGACTTAGGCCATACCTCCTTTGGTCATGCAGGTGAGGCTGTGCTTAATGAGATCTTCCCTGGTGGTTTTCGCCATCCCGAACAGAGTTTGAGAGTGGTAGATGTTTTGGAAAAAGATGGAAAGGGGCTTAATTTGACTCATGAAGTTCGTGATGGAATTCTTAAACATTCAAAAGGGGAGGGGGATATTATCATAAGTGATCCTCAATCTATGGCAGATACATTAGAGGGAAAGATTGTGAGGATTGCAGATATTATTGCTTATATGAATCATGACATTGATGATGCCATAAGGGCAGGGGTGATTTCATATCGAGATCTTCCTCGGGATTGCGTTAAAATCCTGGGGGATTCTCATTCCCGCAGGATAGATGCTATGGTTAAAGATGTAATTAAAGTTTCGAAGAAAGTGGATAATATGGAAATTTCTCTTAGTGAAACCTTTATGGAGGCAACAGTGAAACTGCGTGACTTTCTTTACAAGGAAGTATATTTTGGAGAAGTAGTTTATTCCAATTTTATTAAAGCTTCAAAAATATTGAAAGAGCTTTACTACCATTTCCTGGAACACGAAGAGGAATTCTTAAAGGAATCAGGAATGTCCGATGCCAACGAACCTTTAGAAAGGCGTGTATGTGATTTTATAGCAGGTATGACAGATCGATATGCCTTCAAATTTTACGAGAAGATTTTCCTTCCTCAACCCTGGTTGATTATCTGATTAAGTTATTTTTAGCCTGGTCCTTAATACCTTCTTCAAGTACTGACCTGTATGGGAGTGTTTGCTCTCTGCCACTTCTTCAGGTGTGCCCAGGGCAACTATTTTGCCTCCCTTATCTCCACCTTCAGGACCCAGGTCTATGATGTAATCTGCCGTTTTGATTACCTCCATGTTGTGTTCGATTACAACTACAGTATTTCCCATATCAGTAAGCCTGTTAAGCACCTCTAATAGTTTATGAATATCAGCGAAGTGAAGCCCGGTAGTCGGTTCGTCAAGAACATAAAGGGTGCTGCCGGTACTTCTTTTGCTCAGCTCTCTTGACAGTTTGATTCTTTGAGCTTCTCCCCCAGAGAGAGTAGTAGCAGACTGTCCCAACCTGATATACCCCAGTCCTACATCGATCAGTGTTTGTAGTTTTGTTTTAATGAGTGGTATATTCTCCAGAAAGGTGAAACCCTGATTAACGGTCATATCCAGTACATCAGCAATGTTCTTTCCTTTGTATTGAATTTCTAAAGTTTCTCTATTATATCTTTTGCCTTTGCATACTTCGCAGGTGACATGGACATCAGGAAGGAAATGCATTTCAATTTTAATTATCCCATCACCACTGCAGGCTTCACATCTTCCCCCTTTGACATTAAAACTATACCTGCCTGGTTTATATCCCCTTGCTCTTGATTCAGGCAAACGAGCAAAAAGATCTCTAATATAGGTAAAAGTGCCTGTATAGGTTGCAGGGTTAGAACGGGGGGTTCTCCCTATGGGTGCTTGATCAATGTCAATGACTTTATCGATAAACTCTAATCCCTCGATTTCTTCTACTTTGCCTGCTCTCTCCTTTGAGCGATATAGTCTCTGAGCTAAGGCAGGGTAGAGGGTATCGATGACCAAAGTGCTTTTCCCAGAACCAGAAACTCCTGTAACACAGGTAAAGAGCCCTATGGGCAACATTATGTTAATCTTTTTCAGGTTATTTTCTGATGCACCTTTTATAGTTAGAAAGCGGGAACCCGGTTTTCGTCGTTTGTGGGGTACAGGAATCTCTAATCGATGGGAAAGATATTTGCCAGTTAAAGAATCATTGTTTTTTAAGATCTTTTCGGGAGTTCCACAGCAAACAACTTCCCCTCCTGCCAGACCAGCCCCAGGACCCATGTCAATCACATAATCAGAAGATAAAATGGTCTGTTCATCATGTTCCACCACTAAAACTGTATTGCCAAGATCTCTCAGTTTTTTTAAAGTTTCAAGCAATCTGATATTATCTCTTTGGTGAAGTCCAACACTGGGTTCATCCAGGATGTAGAGAACACCAACCAGACTGGATCCTATCTGGGTAGCGAGCCTGATGCGCTGCCCCTCTCCTCCTGAGAGTGTAGTTGATGCACGATCCAGTGTAAGATAATCAACGCCTACATGTGTTAGAAATTTTAGCCTTTCAATGATTTCTTTGAGGATGTGCTGAGCAATTATTTTGTCACGTTTATTGAGTTTTAGATGGGAAAAGAAAGAATGTGCTTCTTTGAGGGACAACTTTGTAATCTCGTGGATGGATTTATTGCCAATTTTTATAAAAAGGCTTTCTGTCCTTAGCCTGGAACCTGAACAGTCGGGACATGTGCTGGTATTCATATAGAGTTCTATTTCCTGGTGAATTGCCGGAGACTCTGTTTCCTTGAAACGTCGCTCAAGGTTAGGGATGACTCCAATGAATTCTCTTTGGTGAGAAAATCGTCGAGATCCATCATCATAGTAAAAATCAATTTTTTCCTCACCTGATCCGTAGAGAATTATCTGTTGGAGGTTAGTTGAAAGATCCTTAAAGGGAGTATAAATATCAAATTGATAATGGCGGGACAGGGCATCGAGCATCTGGTGGTAATAGATAGACTTTCTTTTAGCCCAGGGAAGAATAGCCCCTTCTCTGATTGACAGGTTACGATTGGGGATAATAAGGTCGGGATCGAAGTACATCTTTGAACCAAGTCCCCCACAGGAAGGACAGGCTCCATAGGGGTTATTGAAAGAAAACATACGGGGAGAGATTTCTGGATAGCTTATGCCACAATCAACACAGGCACATTTTTCACTATATAATATCTCTTTTTTACCATTGAGTTCAATCTTGACTATACCACCGGAAAGATTAAGGGCTGTTTCCAAAGAGTCAGCCAACCGTTTTTCCACCTTCTCTTTAATAATAAGGCGGTCTATCATTGCATCAATGGTGTGTTTCTTGTTTTTGCTTAATTGTATGTCTTCGCTTAAATCCTTTATGGCACCGTCAACCTTTACCCTGACAAACCCGTCCTTGCGAAGCTGGTTCAACTCCTTGCGGTGTTCACCTTTTCTCCCTTGTATGAGTGGTGAAAACAGGATGATCTTAGATCCCTCGGGCAATTCCATAAGCTGATCGACCATTTGCTGAATGGTCTGCGAGCTAATTTCTTTACCACATTTATAACAGTATGGTTTCCCGATGCGGGCAAATAGAACCCTCAGATAATCGTAAATTTCTGTAACAGTGCCGACGGTAGATCGAGGGTTTTTACTAAGACTGCGTTGTTCAATAGAGATAGCAGGGGAGAGTCCTTCGATTGATTCTACATCAGGTTTGTCCATCTGTTCCAGGAATTGTCGGGCATAAGCCGAGAGAGATTCAACATATCTTCTCTGTCCCTCTGCGTAAATAGTATCAAAAGCCAGGGAGGATTTTCCGGAACCACTTAGACCGGTAATAACGACCAATTTGTCTCGAGGGATTTCGAGGTCGATACTTTTTAAGTTGTGCTCTTTAGCCCCTCTAATAATAATCTTTTTCATGAACTTAACTAGTTAAAATATAAGAATATTTATTAAGAACACTTTCGCATTATGTCTAATCGCATCTTTTAATAAATTTTGAATTCTATTTCAAATATTAATACAATGCAAGGGAAATGAGCAATTATTGGATAAGGAGTTGTTGTTAAGGGGATGTCAATTTACGAATTGGAGGATTTAGGGATTGAGGAATTGGGACATGTGGTTGTGGGATATGAGATGTGTGATAAAAAGCAGGTGAAGGAAAATTTTATTTTTCAAACGAATCGTAGATGATGGCCAGATTTTTCATAAATTCAGCTTGTGAATTAAAGTCTTTCCTTTTAAGGATGAAGGTTGTGAAATTGTGTTCCTTGGGACTGGTTTTCAAGAAGAATCCAACGTAGTCTTCTCTATTTAAGAAAAAGGGGACAATGTCTGGTGAAATGTCTGTTTCTTGTCTATGGGAAGCCATTTTATCATCCTTGATAATTAGTTTAAATGAGCTTATGATTTGTGTTTTTAGTATCGGTATTGACTGAAATATCTTTAATGAAAAGATTGAATCATCGAATGTTATGAAACCACAGAGGACGTGAAGAAACAAAAAAGAGGAATGAAGAAGGGATTTAAGGATTGGCGGTAATTATCTCGATTTTCTCAATTGAGATTTGAGTTGTTCAATGGAAAGTGTTGATTGTTTGCTAAAATTAAGGGGATGTAGTTGACTAAGTTGAATTATTCTGAACCACGGAGTTTACTTATATGAGAGCCACAGAATTACACTGAATACACTGGTGTTTTTCCCTGTGTTTTACAATCAATACATTCTGTATATTATGCATCACACATCCCACAACATATGACTGTGGGCTTTAATCCTTGATACCTAAACCATTGCACCTGGTTCCAGTAAGCTTCTATTACCTCTTACTTCCTCTTCCAATTCTTTTGACCTTCTTCTTCTTCTTCTTCTTCTTCGCTTTCTGTTGCCTGCTAGTTTTTCCCATGATTGTTTCTCCCTTTCTTCACTTAGGAATTTCTTTAGTTTGTTAATAACCCTGCGGCTATAGCATAAGCTGTAATGTGCAAAATGATACTATCGTGAACGACTTAAATAAGTTGACATTCAATAGCCTGTCATTGCGAGCGATAGCGAAGCAATCTCATGGGATTGCTTCGTCGCTGACGCTCCTCGCAATGACATTTTATTTTTGTTGTTCACAATAGATGCTTGATGCTAGATACTGGATCCTTGATCCTTGATGGATTTAATTATATATAAATGAGAAATAGAATTAGTTGTAAAAATGATCAAATCTGCGAAATCAAATATCTAGTATCTAGCATCAAGTAACTAGCATCTGGCATTGTTAAGCATAAGTAAAAAACCAGATAGTGATGAGATACAGTATTATATTAATCAATAAAGGTCTATCATTAAAAAGGATTTTCTCAGGACTTCCTCCTTCGCTCTTCTGATGTATGAGGTAGAGATAACGAAAGATACCATAGAGGACGAAGGGAATGGTGTATTTTAAGTTGTCAGTATGAAATTTCTCAATAGTCTCAGCAGACATGGTATAGAGAGCATAGGCGACTACGGTTGAAGCAGTAGCAACGGAGATCATCTGGTCGAGAAGACCCGGACTATACTCGTAGAGGATTTTTCGATGATGAACGGCATTGTCCTCCAGCAAGAGGAGTTCGTGTCTTCTTTTCCCTAATGCTAAAAACAGTGCTAAGAGAATGGTGCAAATTAGTAACCATGAGGATATGGGGACATTGATAACTTCGGCGCCTGCAAAGGCCCTCAATACAAAGCCTGTTGAGACAGCTAGTACGTCAAGAATGACGACGTGCTTCAATAATGTTGAATAGGCTATCTGCAGGATAAGGTAGCCGAGTGCAATCCAGGCGAAATTTATATTGAGCCAGAATGCATTGGTTAATGAGAGAACGACCAGGATAATGCCTGAGATGATAGCTGTAGAGGGCTTTAATTTGCCTGAAGCCAGGGGCCTTTTAGATTTTTTGGGATGGTTTTGGTCCTGTTTTAAGTCTATTAAATCATTTAAGGTGTAAACGCTCCCCGAAAGGAGACAGAAAACAATAAAGGCAATGGAAACATCTTTAAGCATGGCAGGATTAAAGAGATTTTGGGAGAAAATTAGAGCAGCAAAGAGGAGAAGATTCTTAGTCCACTGTTTTGGCCGCATGGTTTTAAAAATGAGAAACCAGGTATGATCTTGCACAGATTAAATCCTTTCGAATGATCAGTTCAGCGCGCTACCATCCACACGCCTGCTAATATGGAGATAAATCCTACAATTTGCATTTTGGTTATGGTTTCACCAAGGAACAGCCATGATGCTAAAATAACGATTAGAAAACCAAGGCTGGTCATAAGGGGGTATGCAATACTTAGATTAAGCTTAGATAATACATAGCAGTAAGCAACCAGTGCCAGAGCGAAAGAGACTAATCCCAAAAGTAGTATTGGGTTTAAGAGAGACTGAGTAATCATTTTAATGGTATCTGTGGTTTTTCCCTGCCTGAGCATTGCCACTTTCATTAAGATATTAGCCACGGCGTTCAGTGTAATGGCAAGCGATAGAACAAAATAGATATTCATTGCATTATGCTCCAATTAGCAATGGCCATTAGAATGATTGTGAAATTATGTTAGATGGTTATTTATTTTACTCAGCAAGAAATTGGGAAAATATATTTTACTACTCAAATCATCACAATTTTATGAGATTGCTTCGCTTTGCTCGCAATGACACCCCCTTTTGTCATTGCGAGGAGTCTGCCTTGGTAGACGACGAAGCAATCTACTTCTTTGCTGAGCTAACTCAATAACCATATTATGTTATTTAAGCAACAATAGAAAATTGGCGAATCATAGTAGTATGAAAACCTTGCTTTTAGCAAGTATTTTCTTTTTTTTCACCTCAGGGAGCTATAAATCAAGCGGAAAGGAAGGAGAAGGGAATCCAGAACATGAAACGTTATTCTTCTTCTCCTGTTGTATGTGACTGGCTGTAGTTCCCCTCTTCCTGTTTAGATTCGGAGTCTTTTTGGTATTTTGAATCTAAAGTTTTATAGATATAACGTTCTAACATCTGATGGTAACCTGCACACTTTGACTGGTTTTCTTCCTCACGTTGAATAAAAGACTGAATTTCTTCTACTTTAGCATCCAGGTCATCCAGGTAATAAAGTATGAATGCTTCAAGGGTTTTGGGTCTTTTGGGAGAACCATATTGGTACTCACCATGGTGACTGATGATTAAATGTCTTAATTCGACAGCCAGTTTTTGTGGGAAGTCGGGAATTAAACGAATTTTCTCATTAATCATTTCTACACCTAAGGTAATGTGACCAATTAGTCTACCCGAATCTGAATAATCAAATGATCTGGAATAGGTAAGCTCATGGATTTTACCTATATCGTGCAGGATTCCTCCTGTGAGTAGTAAATCAACGTTCAGCCCTTCATAGTGTTTGCTTATCTGAAGGATGAGATTGGACAAGCTTAATGTATGTTCCAGCAAACCCCCCAAGTACACGTGGTGCATCTTTTTAGCAGCAGGCGCAAGTTTAAACAATCTGATAAGTTGGTCATCTGCTATGAAGAGATCAAGTAGTTTTTTTAAATGAGCATTACTGACTTCTTCAATAATGGCTTTAAGCTTTAAAAAGGTTTGTTCAATATCATTTTTTGCTTGAGGCAGGAAATTAGTTATATCAATTTCAGATGGTGATAAAGGAATAATTGAGGAAATGTTTAGCTGTAAGGAATTCTGGTAAGTGACAGCTGTTGATTTTATTTTGATAAAATCATCCTTTTGAAAGAGTTTGGCCAACTTTTCAGCCAGTTCCCACACTTTACCATTAACTTCTCCTGTCTTATCAATCAGCGTAAGATTCAGGTAGGGGGTTCCTGCTTTGGTAAAAGAAATACTTTTCTGTTTTACAAGAAAGGTGCTTTCCACTTTCTCGTTTTCTTTGATTTCATTTACAAAAATCTTTTTCATCTCAATGTACCGTTTTAAAAGGGTTTAAACGTCGCGGGAATTATACAACTTATTGAAGTTATAAGTATTTTTTAGTGGTTATTAAACTAGCCAGCTCATGTAATATTAGAAACCGTTGCGGGTTACGGGATATAGACTATTAATGTTTAACATGCTTTGAAGGTGTAACACGAAACCCGGAACACGTAACATTCATTAAATACACCATCCCATCGTTCCATTATTCCATTATTCGCTCGACGGAGCTCTCGACGAAGTCCAATTTCTTCAGTGAGACTTAATCTGAGTTCCAGCATGTCAAAAAACCATTGTTAAATCAAGGGCAATTTTCCACAAAAAAATATTTTTTAAAATTTCTTGACTTGTAAAAAGTAATTTGTTAGCTTGCGCTTTGATTTGTTCTTGCAGGATCGTTGAGAAGGGGGGGGGTTGGTTTTTTGTTGTAAGCATTATAATTAAGATAGATTTATTTAAAATTTATCACATCTCCCGGCATCATTTTTTTGAACAAGCTTGTACAAGATAAAACGAACCCTTCTTATTAAACCTATTCTTATTATCACATACCTGTTTAAAACTTCTTTTGAACCTAAATGTTCTAAGTATGATGAATGCAAGGGGAGAAGAGTTAAAGCCTTATTATTTATACAACTTATTTAAATCAAAGTAATTTATGGGGAATTCATTATTTCCTGCGCATGGAATAATGAATTACACTGACTCTCGTTTTTTGTTTTACAATATCGTCATGAGCAGAGGGGAATTTGGTTAATGGGTGTCAAGGTTCAGGTAATTGCTAACAAGGAAGATGACCATAGTCGTTTAGTCGATTTTTTTAAGGGAAATGGATACAAAGTATCCTTTTCCACTTCCGCAAAAAAGGCTTTAAGGGAAATAAAGAAGGAAAAGCCAGATCTGATTTTTCTTGCGTTTAATCTGCCCGATCTCAACGGGATTGAGGTCTTGAAAAAGGTTAAGAAGAATGGCAATGATGTTAGCCTTTTTACCATAGTTGATTCTGCCGAACAAGGCATAGAATCAATGAAGTTGGGTGCCGAATACTATTTCCTTAATCCTTATAATCTGGCCGAAGTAGATATTATCTTAGATAAATTTTTAACGGTAAAGCAATATAAAGAAAGGATAGAGGAATTAAGGCATAGACACATAAGTGAATTTGAGAAACATGAAATGATGTTAGTTGGCAAGAGCATGAAAGCCATTTACCAACAGGTACTTACTATTGCTGAGGGCAAGAATGTACCTGTATTGATTTCTGGTGAATTAGGTACGGGGAAAGAGCTATTGGCAAAGATTATACATATCAGGAGTCCTCAGTTTATATTCCCATTTGTATCTATCAATTGTAAAGATAGAAATGGAAAGGTATTGGATGCCCAACTGTCTGGCACGCAGAAAGGGACTGACAGCCAGAGGAAAAGGGTTGAAGAATCTTATATGTCAGGAGGAAGCACTCTTTTTCTTTATGATATAGAGCATCTTACTAAAGCTGATCAGATTAAAGTGCTGAAATTTCTTAAGGGTAAAAAATCTGGAGAGGGAAGAAAGAGAGGTAGTTCCGCAATAGAAAAACGCATTATTGCTGCCACAAGTGTGAAACTAAAGCCGCTGGTTGATAAGGGTAAGTTCAACAAAGAATTGTATCAAGAAATAAGTAAACGCACCATTCAAACTCTGCCCTTGCGAAAACGTTCTGATGACATTGTTCCATTAACAATGCATTTCATAAAGAATTTTAATAAGGAATACGGAAAACAAGTAAAGAGAGTTGACCCTGATGTGAGAAATTATCTGGAATCTTATGATTGGCCAGGTAACGCAAGTGAATTGAAAAATGTTATAGAGCATGTTGTTATCCTTTCTCAGTCTGAAAGCATTTCCATGAAAGAGATGGAATTTAAGGTTAGCAAACAGTTGATATCTTTGGATACTCTTTTAATGAATGGTAGCTTTCTTTCATTGGATGAGATGGTCAATCTGTATGTTAATACGGTCATCAAAAAGGTGAAAGGCAACAAGAGTAAAGCTGCAAAGCTTTTAAAGGTTTCTCGAAATACCCTCAAGAAAAAATCCATCGTTGTTTAAACCCAGGGATCATCTTGGGAATATGAGCCTTTTGCTGGCAATCAGTTTTTTTCGCTCACTGATATGAAGGGGTGTTGGAGTACTGGAATATTGATTTTAGGGGTTTGTGAAATTAATCTTTTGAATGCCGCATAGTATTTTCTTTCTTTTTTATTATTCCTTCGAGGGTTTATTCATTGCGAGTGCTTTTTTGTAAATTTGAATGAGTGACTGTTTGTTTAAACCATGGTCAATGAAATCCCAGGGAAAGATTTCATCCAGTTCTCTTTGCCGATAAGTATAGAAATCCGGGTTTATGTCCACCTGCCTGTAAGCCTTAAGAAAGTTTCCTTCCAAATGATGAGCAGCCACGAGAATTTTCCCTACCCTCCGGTCTCCTCTGCTCAGCAAGCACTGGAGATACCCCCATTTAGGAAGGTCCCAGGTAACCACAATCTTTCTTTCCTTATTTAAACTTTTCTGAATTTTTTTAAGTTTGTTCTTAAGAGAAGTGATGTGTTCAAAAGGATGCCACTGAAAGGGAGTTGATGGTTTAGGGATAAAGGGATTAATGCTTAAGGTGATGGTTTCCGGATATCTGGACCGGGGTTGTGATTTTACGAGGTGATGTTTTATTTTTTTCGTTAGTTCAATAAGTTGTTCAATATCTTCAGCTTCTTCTGTAGGAAGTCCAATAAGAAAGTAGAGTTTAAGGTAGCGGAAGCGATGGTATGCTATCATTTCTAATGTATTAAAAATTTGTTTGTCGGAAAGGTGTTTGTTAATTACTCTTCTCAATCGTTCTGAACCTGTTTCGGGAGCGAGCGTGATAGTCTGAGCTCCGCTTTTTTTAAATTGCCTGATTGACTCCTCGTCAAACAAGTCTATTCTCATGGAAGTTGCAGAGAATTTACCCCCTTCCTTAATAATAAAGCTACAAAGCGAAGTGATTTGTGGATGGTCCGAGAGCGTAGCCCCTATGAGGCCTATTTTGAGGTGTTGTTTTAACCCAATTGTAGCTGTTTCCTTAAGTTTTTCCAAGCTTCTCTTTCGGTAGGGTTGGTAAACACATCCAATGGCGCAGAAATTACAGCGGTGTAAGCAACCGCGGCTTACTTCCATTAAAAACATGTTACTGAACTCTGTGTGAGGAGTTATAACTGACGAGTGTGTGGGAAATGGATCCAGTTTTCTGGTGTTTCTTCTTTTTATCCTGGATGGTACTTCCCCCCGGGATTTAAAAGATTTGATTTTGCCTGAAGAGTCATAGTGAACCTGATAAAATCTGGGGACGTATACACCTTCAATCTGTGCCAGATGAGTTAAGAGTGTCTCTTTATTAACAGTCTTATCTCGATGGTGCTGGTAAACCGACAGGAGTCTCGGGAGTACTTCTTCTGCTTCTCCAATGATGAAAAGGTCAATAAACTCTGCCAGTGGTTCTGGATTGAGGAAAACACAGACACCACCAGCTATAACGATAGGGTATTCATCTCCTCTCTCAGAGCTTAACAGGGGGATATTAGCAAGTTTGAGGATGGTTAAGATATTTAGGTAGTCGTTTTCAAAAGAGAGGGAGAAAGCGATAAAGTGAAAGTCGCGAAAGGGATGAAATGACTCAAGGCTGAAGAGAACACTTTGAGACCTTATCAATTCCCACTGTTCTTCTCGCTCAGGCAAAAAGGATCTTTCACACAGCGTATCAGGGAGATTGTTAAACAGTTGATAGATGCTCTGGAATCCGAGGTTGGACATCCCAACATGATATCTGTTGGGATAAACTAAAACAACTGTGGTGTTACTGCCCCATGGTTTTTTTACCGTTCCTTTCTCTTCAGAAAGTAAAGCTTTGGTATTTTGAAGTAGTATGCGAGACGGTAGTCTGCTCATTTAAACGATACTTGTACATAAGTTACAGATGCAACTTGTTGAAAAAGATTGGTGGTGACAATCTTTCTGCCTTTTAGTATTAAGCTTCACTTGGATTCAGTTCTTCATTACTTCTTAGAAAAGTGGGAATGTCATATTCGTCGTTTATGAAATCACTGATGATGGTACCTACTTTCGTTACCTGTTGTCCACCATTTCCACCATTTATGTCATTGCGCAAATAGGCGGGGAAATCGTGTTCGTCAGTTGATTCAGGGAGTTGAGAGATCGTATTTTTTAGTTCAATTATCCTTTTTTCTTCATATGCTCCAAATCCAGTTGCAATTACCGTGATGCGAATTTCATCTTCCATTTTAGGATCGATGACAGCACCAAAAATGATATTGGCATCTTCATCAGCCGCTTCCTGAATCAACGTTGAAGCATCATTGACTTCATGAAGAGTGAGGTTTTCTCCACCAGTTATATTAATGAGTAAACCTCTTGCACCATTAATTGAAATGTCTTCCAACAAGGGACTGGATATCGCCTTTTGCGTTGCTTCTATTGCTTTGTTTTCTCCCGAAGCAATTCCCATTCCCATAAAGGCCATCCCCATTTCAGACATGATGGTTTTTACATCGGCAAAATCCAGGTTGATTAAACCGGGAATGGTGATCAGATCAGAAATCGATTTTGAGGCATGGAGTAAAATCTCATCAGCTTTTTTAAAGCTTTCTATTAAAGACATACCTTTGTCGCTTATGCTGAGCAGTCGTTGATTCGGTATGGTGATGAGGGTATCGACAGACTGCTTGAGTTCTTCCAGCCCTTTCTCGGCAGCCTGCTGTCTCTTTTTTCCTTCAAAGAGAAATGGTTTGGTGACAACCGCTACGGTAAGAGCCCCCAGTTCTTTAGCAATATCTGCAACAACTGGTGCCCCACCGGTGCCTGTTCCTCCACCCAGTCCAGCAGTAATAAAGATCATATCAGCTCCGCTGAGTTCATCTCTCAGTTTATCTGCATCTTCGATAGTGGCATTCCTTCCTGTTTCAGGATTTGCCCCTGCACCCAGCCCTTTGGTTAGGCTGGCACCGAGCTGCAGTTTTGTAGAGGCAAGTGAATTTCCTAATGCCTGGAGGTCTGTATTGGCTACGATAAACTCCACTCCCTCCAGGCGAGATGCTATCATGGTATTAACGGCATTACACCCACCGCCACCAATACCGATGACCTTGATTTTAGCAACCTGACCCAAGTCTTCCTCAATTTCAAATAAACTATCCATTTTTTTCTCCTTTCGTGCATGTTGTTGTTAAAATTTACCAGGAGGTCACAGAGCTTTTAGACAATGAATTTATTCCCCGTGTTCTCTGTGGTTAAATCTTTTTTAACAAAAAACTTCAGCAAACCAGTCTTTCACGCTTCGGGTCATCCCGGGAATTGAATTCTTACCCCCGTTTTTATGATTGTGATCTGATGTATGTTTCCTGCCATAGAGTACAAGACCAACGGCTGTTGCGTAGATGGGACTTTTGACAATTTCTGATAGTCCTCCCACAGTGTTGGGGTATCCTATCCTCACTGGCAGATCCAAAATCTGCTCGCCAACCTCAAGGATTCCTTCAAGCAGGGAAGTTCCACCTGTCAGCACCACTCCCGGAGCCATAAGTTCCTTATAGCCAGATCTGGTAATTTCTTGGTGAATGAGGTTAAACATTTCTTCTACCCGTGACTGGATAATCTGACAGAGGAATCTTTTTGAAACTTTTCGGGGTTGTCTTCCTCCCATACAGGTAACGTCAATCGTTTCGTCCTTTGAAGTGAGACAGCTAGAGGCAGAACCGTGTTGGATTTTAAGTTCTTCTGCCTGTTTTAAAGGAGTTCTAAGTCCCACCGCAATATCTGAAGTGATATGATTTCCTCCCAGAGGAAGTACAGAGGTGTATCGAATGCTGCCTCCATGTAAAATAGCGATATCAGTGGTACCCCCCCCGATATCTACTAAAGCTACACCTAGCTCCTTTTCGTCAATCTCCAGAGTGGATTCAGAGGAAGCAAGTGGTTGTAGTACCAATTCTTTTACAACCAGCCCATTGCGATTGGCACACTTGATAATGTTTTGTGCAGAGGTTGCTGCACCGGTAACCATATGTACCTTTGCTTCCAGTCTTACCCCTGACATTCCTAAAGGATCGTGAATGCCACCCTGTTCATCAACAATAAATTCTTGAGGGAGAACATGTATAACCTCCCTGTCTTGGGGGATGGCAATAGCTTTAGCTGCCTCGATGACTCTATCAATATCATTTTTTTTCACTTCATGATCTTTTATCCCGATAACCCCGTGACTGTTGAGTCCTTTGATGTGGTTGCCTGCAATTCCGGTGTAAACTGAGCTGATACTGCAGCCCGACATGAGTTCTGCCTCTTCGATGACTTTATTGATAGAGGATGCAGTACTCTCGATATCAATCACCATGCCTTTTCTTAACCCCTTGGAGGGAGCGCTACTAAAGCCGATAATATCAACCCCTCCGTTATTAATCTCTCCGACGATAGCACAGGTCTTTGTTGTGCCGAGGTCCAGTCCGACAATTATATTTCCATTTTTACCCATTGTTTTTCACCTCCTTTCTTGATGGATTTAAATTCTTTGTTTTGTGGTTTGGTCTTAACAAAAGCTCTGCGGCTGTAATTTAAGTCTATGGTTTGAGGAATTAAATCTTTACGTTTAAGATCCTCCATTATTGAGCAGAGATGTCTGCACTTTTCTTGAAAGGGAGGAAAGCCCATATCGATTTGGGTAGCATTGTGAGTAGTAAAAATAGTCAGCCCAAAGGCAGGATCTAAATTGATTTCAGAAATAGCAGAGATGTCTATTCCTTCTTCTTCAAGAATGGCCATAAGGGTCAGTGTTTGAGCGATCAAATGAGTGTGGATCCCCTGCGGTTTCATTAGATCTTGCCAGGTAACTCCGGTTAAAATGGGGAAAGCCAATAACCCGTCTTCTCTTTCAGCCTTTTTGAAGATAGTCCCTTTTTTATCGACCAGATAGAGCTGGTTTAAATTGATTAGAGCTGCTGGTTTCCTCTCAATGATGCTGATATCCAGCTTGTCAGGAAATATTCGTTTGACCTTTGCCCGCTCTATCCAGGGTGAGTTTTCCAGGCATTGACAGATGTTCTTAAGGTTAAGCGAAAACAGATTAATCTGGGATTTTATGCCAGCTATGTATAGAATTTGGTCTTTTGTATGTCTGAGACATCCTTCTACCTGGATCTTCTTTACATGAAAGTATGCTGATTTTAAAGTCTCCTTATAAAGTATGATTGAAAAGAGGGAAATGAATATGACACACAGGCCAAAAATAGTGCACTTAAGACAAATGTTGAAGACATGTGTCAAGTCCCTTTTGCTCTTTGCTGTTTTTTGGGAGGTTATTTTCCTTAAGTTTCTCAATTTTTTTCTTCTGTAGCTTATTGCAGAGGTTGTCATGAGTAAGATTACCTGAAGAATAACTGGGTTCTTGATTCCTTTTTCTAAAAATAGAGGGGTGGCTTTTATTCTGATTATAATTATTAATATGATTAATAAGGAATGTATGAGTTCATGTCTTTAGCCACCCCTCAGGTTTACCCCTTTTAATCGAGCGTTAAGTAACATCCTCTCAGCCAGGTTTTCAAAATCTATTCCAATATGAAGAGCTGCCATGGGGAGCAGACTGGTTTCAGTCATGCCTGGTATAGTGTTGATTTCAAGGATATAAGGTTGACTCTTTTTGTGACTTAAAATGAAATCAACGCGTGGTGCTCCCTCACAACCAATCGCATGATATGCCTTAAGTGCCAGTTGTTGAATCTTTAAAGCCACGTTTTTTTTAACCCGAGCAGGTATAATGTAATCAGTGTTGCCGGGAGTATATTTAGATTGAAAATTGTAGAAACCATCTCTGGGAACAATCTCAATTAGAGGAAGTGCTTCACCATTTAAGATGCCGGTAGTTATTTCTTTCCCTTCTATGAATTTTTCCAGCAGTATGTTTTGATCAAATCGGGCTGCCTTCAGGCAGGCACTTTTGAGACTTCTTTTTTGTTTGACTATACTGGTTCCGATGGTTGAACCTTCGGCAATCGGTTTAACCACTAGAGGCAGAGATATTTTTATTTGTCGATGAAAATCTACACGTTTAATTTCTTCTGCCTTTAAAATTTGAAAATCAGCAGTGGGGAGTCGATGGTAGCCTAAAATTTTCTTAGTTATTCCCTTGTTTAGTGCAATAGCGCTGGCTAACACCCCTGAGCCGGTGTAAGGTATCTGCATGACCTCTAGCATTCCCTGAACGGTTCCGTCCTCTCCCCATTTTCCGTGGAGAGCTATAAAAGCGACTTCAATCTTCTTTTTGAGAAGTGTTTGTGCCAAAGAGGAATTAACATCAATGGAACAGGCTTTGTAGTTTTTCTTTAATAAAGCCTTTAGAATGGCTTTGCCTGAGAGTAGCGAAATTTCCCGTTCGGCAGAAACGCCACCCATCAGGACACCTATCCTTTTGTCTTTATGTCTGATATGGGTTGACCTTGCCATTTTCTCCTGCTATTTTTATTTCTGGTTCAAGCCGTATTCCCGTTTTCTGGTAGACTCTGTTTTGTATGATTCCCATGATTGATAATATATCCTTTGCAGTTGCACCACCCAGGTTAACTATAAAATTGGCATGTTTTTCCGATATTTCTGCATTTCCCACCCGAAATCCTTTAAGACCGGTTTGCTCTATCAATTGACCTGCTGATTTCCCAATGGGATTTTTGAATACAGATCCTGCACTGGGTAAATTGAGAGGTTGTGTTTGCCTGCGCCACTTTTTTATTTTTTCAACTTCGCTAAGAATTATTTTCTTGCTCCTGTGCTTCATTAGAATCTGTGATTTTAAAATGATCGTACCGGTTGGCAGGTGCAACTTTCGATATTCGAAGTTTAAATGCTCTTTACTTCTTTCTATCACTTCTGCCTGGGGAGTGATCAGAGCCAGAGATTCGGTAACGTCCTTCATCTGCCTTCCCTGAGCACCGGAGTTCATAGCCAAAGCACCGCCTATGGAACCAGGGATGCCACTTAAGAATTCCAAACCTGAAAGCCCCCTTCCTATACAAAACTTCAGGAGTCTATTTAAGGACACACCAGCCTCTACCAGCACGCTTGTATGATTCCGAGAGCGATTAAGCAATTTTATCCTTTTAAAACCAAGAGAGAGTCTAATAGCAATACCCTTTAAACCACCATCCTTTATTAACAGGTTTGACCCTCTGCCAATGACGACGTACGGTATGGCTTGAGTTTGGCTAAAGCAAATGACCTTTTGAAGTTCCATTACGTCTGAAGGATAAATCATTATGTCCACAGGTCCACCCACTCTCAAAGAGGTATAGCGGCTTAAGGGAACATGGAATAATATCTTTCCCTTTAGATCTTTACTCAGTTCCTTAAATGCATTATGCTGCATGAAAGAGAGCTCATTTTATTGCCTTAAATTTTGAAGCAATTGTTCTCCCAACTGCCAGATATTTCCTGCTCCCATGGTAATTACTACATCTCCAGGTTGAAGCAATTTTGTAAGGTAAGCCACACTTTCTTCCTTCTGAGGATGATAGTAGACATTTTTGTGCCCGTGTTCTCTGATTCCATGGCAAAGAGTTTCTGCATTTACCCCGGGCAGAGGATCTTCACCTGCAGGATAAATGTCGGTAAGCAGGAGGAGATCTGCCTGGTTAAAAGCAGTTATGAAATCCTTAAATAAATCCCTGGTTCTTGTGTAACGGTGGGGTTGAAAAACAACTACCAATCTTCCTTCCCAGATGTTTTTAGCAGCACTCAAGGTTGCCTTGATTTCTGTTGGGTGATGTCCATAGTCATCAACCAGAGTGATTCCATTAAACTCTCCTTTAATTTGGAATCGCCTCTTAACGCCTTCGAAAGTCTTGAGAGCTTCTTTTATCACGGAAAAATCCAGGTTTAGTTCCACCGCAGTGGCAATTGCCGCCAGTGCGTTATAGACATTGTGGAGACCGGGCATCTTAAGTTCTACCCTGCCAAGTTCTTCATTGTGGTAGTATACCCTGAAGATCATGGATAATCCCTTAACAGTAACCTCTCTGGCTTGCAAATCCGCTTGAGGAGTCAATCCATAGGTCAGGTATCGTTTTTCCAACAGGGGCATAAGATCTTGTATGTATTCATTGTCCAGACAGAGAATATTGAGCCCATAGAAGGGCACCTTGTTGGCAAACTGGATAAAGGCTCGCTTGATTTCCGTAATATTATGGTAATAATCCAGGTGTTCAGGATCGATGTTTGTAATGATAGCAATGGTAGGGGAAAGCTTTAGGAAAGAACCATCACTCTCATCTGCTTCGGCAACCATAAAGTCTCCAGTTCCTAAAATTGCGTTAGTGTTAATGGTGTTGAGTATACCACCATTAACCACTGTTGGGCTGATTCCTCCTCGATCAAGGATCATTCCAATGAGGGAGGTGGTAGTGGTTTTCCCATGAGCACCTGCCACGGCAATTCCATATTTCAACCTCATCAATTCAGCAAGCATTTCAGCCCGTGGGATTACTGGAATAGACCTACTGCGTGCTGCGCTGACTTCAGGATTGTTGGATTTGACTGCCGAGGAGGTAACGACTACGTCAACATCCGTAATATGATTTTCACTGTGTCCCTGATAAATGGTTGCACCTAACCGCTTAAGCCTCTCGGTGATTTCAGAAAGTTTGATATCAGATCCACTTACCTTGTAATCCAGATTGAGGAGTACCTCGGCGATGCCGCTCATTCCTGCTCCTCCTATTCCCACAAAATATATGTGTTTTATACGTTGATACATTTATACCTGGGCTATAAGTTTATAACAGTGATCAACTATCTCCTGAGCAGCTCTTGGTCTTCCCAACTTGCCAGCATTGTTTTCCATTTCGGATAAGGACTCTGGTTGTTGGTAAAGGTTAAGTATAAGCTTGGCCAACCGCTTCCCTGTTATTTGCTCAGGATCAATCATCAGAGCTGCTTTTTGACTAACAACTGCCATAGCATTGAGATGCTGGTGTTGGTTAGCCGCCAGGGGGTAAGGAATGAGAATAGAAGCCCTGCGTTGAGCCATCAGCTCAGCAAGTGTAGTTGCCCCAGCTCTAGAGATAACCAGGCTGGCTTGCTGGTAGGCATTGACTATCTGATCGATAAAAGTTGACACTTCAGCGGAAAATCCCTTGTTTTGGTAAGCCTCTTTGACCAGGTTGAGATCCTTCTCACCTGTTTGATGAATAATCTTGATCTTATCTCGGATTGGCAGTAAATCCTCCAGCGCATCTATCATGGCACAGTTGATCTGATGAGAACCAAGGCTGCCTCCTAAAATCAGCAGAGTGAAGGGGGTTCTCAAAAGGGGTGAAGATAAAGCTTCCGAGCACTGTTTTCTTATAGGATTTCCTGACACCATGGTCTTTCCTTTTGGGAAATAGGAAATAGATTGTTCGAAGGAAACAAAAATCAAATGAGCTATTTTGCCCAGTATCCTGTTGGTAAGACCGGGGAAGGTATTTTGTTCATGAATAGCTGTTTTGAAACCCATAAGTGTTGCAGCCAGAACAACAGGTCCAGAAACATATCCTCCCAAACCAATGACCAAATCAGGATTAAAATTTTTTATAATTATAATGGATTTAAAAATACTTTTGGGAATAGAAATCAAGGATTTCAACATATCAAATAGATTTTTCCCCTTTAGGCTTGTTACCTCAATAGACTTAAATATAAAACCTTGTGGGATGAGGATTCGTTTTTCCATTTCTCTCTTTGTGCCAATGAAAAGCACCTTGTTGCCTTCATTTTTTGTCTTAAACTCTTCTGCTAGAGCAATTCCTGGAAACAAATGTCCTCCTGTTCCACCAGCAGCAATGATTATTCTCATAACCTGCATTTCACCGATAATTGCGAAGAGATATTGAGTAAAATTCCTACACCAATAAAATTGATGACCAGAGATGTACCCCCGTAACTTATAAAAGGCAACGTAGACCCTTTAGTGGGTAGGAGTCCCATGACTACTCCCAGGTTTATTACCGCATGTAAAACAATAAGAGAGGTGATTCCCAGAGCTAAGTAGGTTCCAAAGAGGTCTGGTGCCTTGAGGCAAATTCTTATTCCGCAATATGCCAGGAAGACAAAAAGGATAATGAGTAAAAGTACTCCTATAAAACCCAGTTCTTCCCCAATTATTGAGAATATGAAATCGGTGTGGGGTTCAGGAAGATATAATAATTTTTGCTTTCCATTGCCAAGACCTGTACCCCAGAATCCTCCTGAACCAAAGGCCAGGAATGACTGAATAATCTGAAAACCTGTAGAAGTGGGATCTTCCCAGGGGTTAAGAAAAGCTGTGAATCTATCCAATCGATAGCCCACGGAAGATATGAGAAAATAACATCCCACGGAAGCTATGCCCGCGAAATATGCTAAATATCGGACCCTGCTTCCTGCTGCAAATGCCAGGACAAAAAAGAGTAATAGCAATATCATGGCTGTACCAAAATCTGGTTGCAGGAGAACCAGGGCAAACATGAAAAGGGTAACAATCAGATGTGGAAGAAAACCTATGGAGAAAGATTTGATCTTCTTTTCCTTATTGGACAAAGAGTAGGCCAGGAAAATGATCAAGGCTAGTTTGGCGAATTCTGAAGGCTGAAAAGAAAGAGGCCCTACCCTGAACCACCTCATAGAACCACCTATAGTTGTACCAATTCCTGGAATCAACACGAAGATCAGAAGCAGAAAGCTGGTTATAAGAATAGGGTAAACCAGTCGTGTTAAAATTTGGTATCTGATTTTCATTGCTAAAAGCATAAGAAGAAAGCCAATTGCTGCGAAGCATAGCTGTCGCTTGAGAAAGTAAGTGCTGTCGCCAAATCTATTGGTAGCGGAAATAGAGCTTGAACTATAGACCATGATGATGCCAATAATCACGAAGGTAAGCACGATTAAGGGTAACATGTGGTCATAGAATTTACGTTTTTCCATGATTTACCTTCCGGAAGTTATGTAATTTACTTAAACTGTCAGCTTTTGCCAAAAATAGACTATTAGCAATCATATTCGTTTTTCTGCCAGTTTATTCACCAGTGTCTTA
>CBDTTR010000008.1:0-20837 GCA_965363405.1 uncultured bacterium
GCTAAAGATTTGTTCAAGCACTTCTTCGGGAGTGGTCTGGCCTGTAATTTCGCCCAGATGGTGTAAGGCGGTCTGGAGGTCAGAGGCAATAAACTCTGGAGGGATACTCTTTTGCAATCCTTCCCGGGCACTTTGAGCGAGCTTCAAGATCTTTTCCAGGACGAGTTTGTGCCTAAGATTGGAAATGACAGGGGAAGAAGGCTGGGGTCGGGCATGGGTAACGAGCGAGGAGACAACAACCTCTTTTAGTTTTTCGAATCCTGTTTTGTGAAGGGCTGAAGTTGAGACTATCCGCCTTGCTGGAAGGAGTTCTTTTATTCTATCAAGAGAAACCTTGCCGGGCAGATCAATTTTATTTAAGACCACTACCACTCTTTTCCCTCTTAAGGACGAGAGCAGCATTTCATCTTGCTCGTCGAGTTCAGCGCTGTTGTCGATTACCAGAAGGACCAGATCAGCCTGATCCAGCTTTTCCTTAGTTATCCTTACCCCCTCCTCTTCGATCCTATCCGCAGGATGTCTTAGGCCGGCTGTGTCGACAAGCTTTAAAGGGATGCCATCAACAACAATGATCTCCTCGACAAAATCTCGGGTTGTACCAGGCAGGGGAGTAACGATGGTCCTCTCTTCCTCCAGAAGGACGTTAAACAGGCTGGACTTACCCACGTTGGGTTTGCCTGCAATAATGGTAGAGACCCCTTCCCGGTAGAACCTCCCTTCAGCATATGAGTTTGAAAGTTTCTCAACCCGCGAGATGAATGAGTCTGCTTGAGAGATAAGCTTGGATGAGGATACAAGCTCAAGGTCTTCCTCGGGAAAGTCTATAGCTGCTTCCAGCAGAGAGAGCATATCAAGAAACCCCTCTTTTAAGGCATTGATTTCTTGAGACAGTGTTCCTTTTAGCTGGCTTGAGGCGAGCTTGAGGCTTAGGGAGGATTTTGATTCAATAAGGTCAACAACAGCCTCTGCCTGGGTTAGATCAATACGGCCATTGATAAATGCCCGGCTGGTAAATTCTCCGGGCTCCGCTGATCTCGCCCCTGTCCTTAATACAATCTCCAGGATTTCTTTAAGCACCAGAGGGCCGCCATGGCAGTTTATTTCGACGACATCTTCTCCTGTGTAACTGCATGGCTTAGCCATAAATGATAGGAGAACCTCATCGACAACATGCCGTCTGTCGGGGTCAACAACCTCTCCGTAATGAAGGTAATGACTTTTAAAAGGCAGGGTGGCATTGCGAGGACGGAAGAGCCGAGCAGCAATTTCGGAAGATCTAGGACCGCTGATTTTAATAATTCCGATGCCTCCCAGGCCGACAGGAGTAGCAATAGCAGCTATGGTATCATCTGTTAGACCCATACTTCTAAGGTGCAGGAGTGTTAGCTTTTTGGGGCGATATAAAAACGCTTCTATAAATGCCTTCGCCTTTGCTTTTTGTGGTGAGCCCAGCATCGTCTTGGAGTGCCAGATGGATGATTCTACGCTCAAAAGAGTTAAGAGGGTTTGTGCTTACGGTTACATCTTTGGTTTTTGCCTTTTCGCCCAGCCGTTTTGCCAGGTCAATCAGCGTTTGCTTCCTCCTCTGGCGATACCCTTCTGTTTCGACAATGATCTGTTTCTTGGGGTCAGGCGATCGGTGGACAATTTTATTGACAAGGTATTGAAAGGCATCAAGAGTCTGCCCTTTTCTCCCTATGAGAAGTCCGCTGCCATCACCCTTGATGTTTAGCGTGATGCTGTCGTCGTCTTCACTCACCTCTATGGTGGCTTCCGTCTCGAACCTTTGCAAGATGTTTGATAAAACCTCTTTCGCCCCCTGTGCCTCGCCTTCAGTCTTTGGTTCCAGAATAGCTGCCGCAATTTTAATTTTACTGTTACCTAGGAGACCAAACAATTTGCTTGAACCATCAGAGAGAACCTCAATCTTTAATTGATCTTTAGTTCTTCCCAGTTGTTCACATGCTTGGTTGATTGCCTCCTCAAGTGTTTTGGCTTCGACTTCGATTGTTGGCATAACTACCTCCCGAGCCTTAAAAAGAATGGTTGTTAATGTAGTATTGTTGCCCGATGGACAGGACATTGGTTACCAGCCAGTAAAGGACCAAACCCGATGGAAAACTTAAGAACATGAATGTAAACATAACTGGCATAATCAGCATAATCTTTGCCTGGGCGGGGTCACCAACAGTGGGTGTCATCTTTTGCTGAATGAACATGGAAGCCCCCATTACAAGAGGGGATATGTATGTAGGATCTTTGGAAGCGAGATCGTTTATCCAAAAAGATATAAAAGGAGCGTGACGAAGCTCAATAGAATTGAGCAGGACCCGATACAAGGCAAAGAAGACGGGAATTTGTATGATTATAGGCAGACATCCGCCAAGAGGGTTTACCTTGTTGGTTCGGTAAAACTCCATGGTCTTGCGGTTTAATTCCTCCTTGTTGTTTTTGTATTTTTCTTTTAGCTCTGCTATTTTTGGTTGGAGTTTTTGCATTCCTTTCATGGATTTTTGGCTTTTGTGTGTTAGTGGCCAAAAAATGATTTTTATGCCGGCAGAAAGAAAAATGATTGCAAGCCCATAGTTAGGAATAAACTTGTAAAACAAGTTTAGAAGAAACAGCATGGGCTTGGCGACTGGATCAAAAAAGCCGAAACTCACTACCCTTCCCAACTCTCCTCTCCCCTTCTCAAGAGAGTTCAGGTCTTTGGGGCCCAGGTAGAGCGAATAAGGAAAGGTCTGTTGAGCATTAGGAGGAATTTTTGCCAAAGGAGAAACCAACTGGAAATCGACTTCACTGTTTTTGCTTCTAAAAAACTTCAGTTTTGAGCCTTGTACTTCATGGGAGATTAGAGAGGAGACAAAGTATTTATCCTCAAAACCAGCCCATTTGATATCACCGGAAAAGACCTTGTTTTCTTCAATATCTTTTAGTTCTTTCCTGTTCACTTTATCTGATATAAGATAAGCAAACTGTTGGGTTTCACCGCCGATTCCGCCGAAAAACCCCCCCATCTTTTTTTTACCTTCTGACTTTACAGCTGTTGACCACCTGACAGTGGAGTTTCCTTCCAAGGTCTTAGGAGAGTTGTTCTCTAGCGTGAAATCATAGTCAATGTAGTAGCTATCGTTTAAAAAGGTGAATTTTTTAGTAAAGGCAACACCTTCTTTAGACAAGAAAGAAAAGGTTATTTCTCCCCGGGGGTTGCTACTGTCCAGTTCCAGATAGCTAGTATTTGCAGCAAATGGTGCGAGATCATAATGTCCCAGATCTGGCCCGTCAAATGTGGTTTGAAGGGGATTGTTGTCCAGGCCCTGAGTGTTCACAAGCTCCTTTGGTTGGTCGTCTTGCTGGAGCTGCTTTTTGCCATATAAGAGGCTGAAAGGAAAAACGAAGCAGATGTTCGGCAGTGCGATTTTATTCCTGTAGCGCAGAAGCTCTAAACTCTTTAGGGATGCACCCCTTGAAGAGAAAGTAGCTGCGTACAGGTCTGTATTAACAACGATTTCTTTTTCGGGGGGCAACGTAGCGTATTCCGGTTTAGCTTTTGAAGTGGGAAGGGAGGAAACCCCCACTTCCTTATCCCTTCCCGTTACAGGAAGCACATCTTCTTGTGGCATGGTCTCTTGCTCTGCCTGTTGAGGTGGTACGCTTTTTACCCTTCTCGGTTTGGGAGAGGGGAAAAGAGCTTGCCAGAGCAAAAGGATAGCCAGTGACAGTATGATTGCAAGTAAGACCCTTTTTTCCATTTAAAAACGAGCCGTGTTTTTTTTAGGGACAGGATCGCATCCCCCCGGATGAAACGGGTGGCATTTAAGAATCCTGACCACAGTTAGAAGCAGTCCCCCAAGAAAACCATGTGTCTTGAAGGCTTGTATAGCGTAGGAAGAACAAGAAGGAACGAACCGACAAGAAGAAACAGTAAGAGGGGAGAGAACCTTCTGATAGAATCTGATAACAGTAATAAAAAACTCTTTTATCATGGAGACTCGGCTTTTACAAAGCGTATTCTAAGGACTCTCTGACTTGAGGAGGATTTTTAATTCCTCAAAGAGCCCAGAATAATCCAATGTGTCCGCTCCTTTTTTGGCAACAAATAAGATATCAGATGAAGGGGGCAGGAGCGTCTTGTGAAGCCTAAAAAACTCTCTTAAAAGACGTTTAATACGATTTCTCTTTACTGCGGCACCTATCTTCCTGCTTGTCGTTATTCCCAGGCGCTGTTTATTGGTTCTGCTGGAGAAGATGAAAACCTTGAAATGTTCTGTGCTTTGACTTTTCCCATCATGAAACACCCTTTTAAATTCGGGTGGTTTATGCAGTCTTTCCTCCTTGCAAAGGGAGAATCTCTTCATGGGCAACAGGTTTCATGCAAAGCTTTTGTTCTGGGTAAAGCAAAATTGGGCAAAGGGGAGCAATGTGGCTAAACAGCTAATCTATGCCTTCCTTTTCTTCTCCTTCTGCTTAATATGTTTCTCCCAGCTTTTGTGCTCATCCTGGATAAGAAACCAAAGGTTCTTTTTCTCTTTACATTACTGGGTTGATAAGTTCTTTTCAAAACGCACCCCTTAAATGTTTACAAAACACTAAGAAGAACATGGATTTTGAATTTTGTCAAGCTAAATTTAATTAAAATTTAATTTGCTAAAACCACTTCTTTTGTGGTAGTTAGCAGAGTCAGAACAGAAACCGAATTTAAACAAGGTGGTAAAAATTCATGCAGAGAATATATATTTATATCGTCATAGCGGCAATTGTTTTTTTTGTCTCATACAGCAAGCCCGTAAAAAACTTCTTTAGTCCGGCGGATAAGACGTTGGAGATGTCAACTTCCGAGAAAGAATCTCTTGGCAAAGACGATTCCTACGAGCAGCTGGGGGTTGAACTTTACAGTGTGGCAACAAGATTGTCAGACTTACAGGGAAAGGCCCAGCTTTTGAGGATGGCCAAAGAAAATAGCGAATGGTTTAAAAGTGATGACCTTAGACATCTTGATGACCTGATAGAAACTACGGAAGAAGTTTTAAAGAAGGCAGAACTAGAGTATCAGAAAACGAAAGAAGAATATGCCAAAAGAACAGTCCAGAAGATGTTAGAAAAGTTCTCTCAGAAAGAGTAGGTATTTAAAAAATTGAGAAAGGAACTCTTATTGTTTCTCCTCCTCTACAATTTCAAGGGTAGGCTTTTTCCCCTGTTTTGCTGCTGCAGCCCTTAGAATTGTTCTAATTGCTTCAGCGTTTCTACCCCTTTTCCCGATGATTAGACCAAAGTCTTCCTTGGCAACACGTAACTTGATAATAGAGGTTTTGTCTCCTTCTATTTCGGTAACCATGACTTCTTCGGATTTGTCCACAATCGCTTTAGCCAGATATTTCACCAATTCTTTCATCTCGCCTCCCCCACAAACAGTTTTGGGTTTAAAAGTCTTTCCACAGGCATAAAATTGTAATGGCAGAATTCCAACAGGACGTCTAACGTCTAGTTAAACAAGCAAATCGACAGCCTTCCCCCGGTTAGAATTGCCTTCCCCCTTCTCCTTTTTCTTGTTTTGAGGCTTTTTGGGGGTTTCTTCCCTTCTCCTCTTTTTTCTAGGAGGTTCAATTTGGACTCTTAAAGGAGAAAAAGGGGGAATGATTTTGTTGGTGGAATCAGGAGCGTCAGGCATAACAATATCTCCTTGCTTGCGTTCTTTAAAGGGTTGTTTTATGAAGGCTCTTCTTTAAAAAAACAAATAAGATTCCACAAGATGTTTACATGCTACAATTTTTAGTATTCCGTGTCAACCAGAAAAGAATAAAACGGTGAGGAAGAGGTGGAAAGGTGTGAGTGGCTTTAGGGATAAAAGACTTTTATTTTTTGTCAGGTTTTTCCTGGGAGGCTTTGTTTGCAGACTTTCCTTTATTATCTTCTTTGGCTCCTCGAGCTGTTGGCTTTGCTTCTTTTTGAGGAATTAATTCTATAATTGATAACGGAGCGTTGTCCCCCTTTCTCCTTCCAGCCTTGACGATTCTAGTATACCCACCCCCTCTTTCCCTGAAACGGGGAGCTATGTCGTTGAATAATTTCTGAACAATTTTTTTGTCGTTAATAAATCCTAATGCTTGGCGTCTGGCGTGCAGGTCCCCCCTTTTACCCCAGGTGATCATTTTATCGGCAACTTTTCTCAATTCTTTTGCCTTTGCATCAGTGGTTTCGATTTTTTCAAACTCAAGCAGGGAAGTAACCAAATTTCTCAAAAGAGCCTTTCGGTGGCTTGATGTCCTGTTAAGCTTTCTTCCTTCTTTCAAATGCCTCATTATTTTATGCGTCCTTTTTTATTTCTTTTTTGCTTTCTTCTTTTCTTCTTCCTTTTCCACGGCTGGAGGAAAACTTTCAAGTTTCATTCCCAAGCTGAGCCCCATTTCATTTAAGATTTCCTTTATTTCATTGAGCGACTTCCTGCCAAAGTTTTTAGTCTTAAGCATTTCAGCTTCTGTCTTTTGTACTAACTCCCATATATATTTGATGTTGGCATTTTGCAGGCAGTTGGAGGAACGAACGGAGAGTTCTAACTCTTCGATGCTTCGGTAGAGGTTTTCATTGAATTTGGGTTTGTCCTCAACGGGTTCGGGCCCCATGGCAATAGGTTCTTCTTCAAAATTAATAAAAACAGTTAATTGGTCCTGAAAAATGCGAGCTGCATAGGCAATAACATCATCTGGTCGCACGCTTCCATCTGTCCAGACCTCTATAGCCAGCCTGTCATAATCTGTTATTTGACCTACTCGGGCATGTGTTATAGTATAAGTGACCTTTTTTATGGGGGAAAAGATAGCATCGATAGGGATGGTTCCTACTGGTTGACCATCGTCTTTATTGCTTTCGGCGGGGATGTATCCTTTGCCCCGCCTGACCACCATTTCCATGTTTAGCTCGGTGTCTTTTGACAGTGTGGCAATGTGTAGGTCAGGATTTAGAATTTCGATGTTATTGGTAGTAATAATGTCCTTAGCCTGTATCTCACCTTCTTTCTGCCCTTTTATTTTGATTACCTCAGGACCTTCTGAGAATAGTTTCAGCCTAATCTCTTTTAAGTTTAGAATGATATCTGTTACATCCTCTCTGACCCCAGGGATGGTTGAAAATTCGTGAAGGATACCCTCAATCCTTACAGACGTGATGGCAGAACCCTGAATTGAAGAAAGTAAAATCCTGCGCAATGCATTTCCTATGGTGATGCCAAATCCTCGTTCCAGAGGTTCCGCAGTAAATTTGCCATAGAAATCTGTTAATGTTCCTTCTTCAGGCTCTAATCTCTTGGGTTTTATTAAATTCTGCCAGTTCCGGTGCATTTTTAGACCTCTTTATGAAACAGGTTTAATGGATTAAATTTGTCTGCTTAAAAGCTCTACGATTAACTGCTCCTGGATGGGAATGGTAATATCTTCTCTTGAGGGGAGGTCTGAAAGCTTTCCCTTGAAATGCTGCTTGTCCAATTCCAGCCAGCGTGGTACTCCTCTCCTTTCAACAGATTCAAGGGATTCAATGATTCGGGCAACCTTTCTGCTTTTCTCCTTTGGTTCAATGGTATCACCAGGTTTAAGCAGGTATGAGGGGATATCTACCAGTTTGTTGTTTACGAGGAAGTGTCGGTGGCTTATCAATTGTCTTGCTTCGTTTCGAGTGTTAGCAAAGCCCAATCGAAAAACCACATTATCCAATCTCCTTTCAAGAAGAACCAGGAAGTTTTCCCCCGTTGCACCTCTCTGACGAGAGGCTTTTCTGAAATACCCCCGGCACTGTTTTTCCAGAATGCCGTAGATTCTTTTAACTTTTTGTTTTTCCCTTAACTGATTACCAAAGTCGGAAAACTTGCGGCGCAGACGGCCGTGCTGCCCTGGAGCGTAGTTTCTCCTTTCAACTGCACACCTATCTGTGTAACACCGCTCTCCCTTGAGGAAAAGCTTTAAGCCTTCTCTGCGACACCGCCTACATGCTGGACCTATGTATCTTGCCAATTCATCCTCCTCGTTTACACCCTTCTCCTTTTGGATTGTCTGCACCCATTGTGGGGAATTGGTGTGACATCGCGAATCAACTTTATGTTCAGTCCCATCGACTGAAGAGAACGTAGTGCTGCCTCTCTTCCCGCTCCTGGGCCCTTAACGTATACCTCGAGATTCTTGAGGCCATGTGCCATGGCCTTTTTGGCTGCATCTTCCGCTGCTTGTTGAGCAGCATAAGGCGTGCTTTTTCTGGAGCCTTTAAAACCTTTGGATCCCGCACTGGACCAAGCAATAACATTACCACCTATATCGGTTATGGTAACAATGGTATTGTTAAAAGTGGATTGAATGTGAGCAATGCCATCCTGTATGTTTTTTTTCTCTCTCTTTTTTTTGAAAACCTTTTTCTTTCCTTCAGCCATCTATTCTCCCATCTATTCTCCCATTAATGTTTTAAGAAGCCTTGCTTTTTCTTCCCACCATTTTGCGCCGGGGTCCTTTTCTTGTCCTTGCATTGGTGGAAGTCCTCTGTCCTCTGCTTGGCAGAGATTTCCTGTGGCGCAACCCCCTGTATGTGCCCAGATCCATCAACCGCTTGATGTTCATGGATAGCTCTCTTCTTAAATCACCCTCAACTTTATAGGTATTGTCAATTACTTCCCTTATTCGTGCCACCTCTTGATCGTCTAGCTGACCCGATTTCCTTTTGGGATCAATTTCCAGTTGTTTTAAAATGTTCTTTGAACTTGACCTTCCAATACCATGGATATAAGTTAACGCAATCTCAATGTTTTTGTTCCTAGGAAGATCAACCCCCGCAATACGTGCCACTTTTTAGTCTCCTCTTTTCTGCTTAACCCTGTCTTTGTTTGTGTTTTGGCCTTTCGCAAATGACCCTGACCACCCCTTTGCGTTTGATAATTTTGCATTTGCTGCATATCTTTTTTACTGAAGATCTGACTTTCAAAGCTGTTCTCCTGTTTCAACCCTTTACTTTTTGCGGTGTATGATTCTTCCCCTGTTTAGATCGTAAGGAGAAAATTGAACAGTAACCCTGTCGCCGCGGATTATTTTGATGAAATGCATTCTCATCTTGCCAGATATATGAGCAAGAACATTGTGCCCATTGTCGAGTTCCACTTTGAACATTGCATTGGGCAATGATTCTAAAACGCTGCCTTCAACCTCAAAGGATTCTTCTTTAGCCATTTTTTATTTGGAGTACAGTTTTTTAATCAACATATGGCAAATGGTGTTTAAGTGTTGATAATAGTGAGAAGCCTTTCTTTTATTTCCTCTATGCTTCCAATCCCATCCATGGAATGTAAGACATCCTTTCTTTGATAAAAACTGATAAGTGGTGAGGTTTGATCCTGATATACTTTCAACCTGTTTCTGATGGTTTCTTCCTTGTCATCATCCCTCTGGTAGAGTTCCCCTTGACAGGAATCGCACAGGCCCTCCTGTCTTGGCGGGTTGAATTCTATGTGATAACTTTCCCCACACTTCCTGCAGACCCTCCTTCCGGTGAGTCTTCTTACAAGTTCTCCATCATCAACTTCTATGCTGAATACGTACTCAAGTTTAGACCCCATTTCAGATAGCGTAGTGTCCAAAGCCTCTGCCTGAGCAACTGTTCGAGGAAATCCATCTAAAACAAAGCCCCGGTTGCAGTCCGCCTGCTTGAGACGCTCTTCTATAATCTTTATTACCAAGTGGTCTGGGACCAGTGACCCTTGATCCATATGTGTTTTTGCTTCAATACCCAGAGGAGATTCCTTTTTGATGGCTTCCCTCAAAATATCACCGGTTGATATTTGCGGAATGTGGTAGGTGTCAATCAGAATCTTTGCCTGTGTTCCCTTACCACAACCAGGAGGACCAAGGAGAATCAAATTCATGAGTATATAAACACCTCTTTCTTGTGAAAGAACTTAGCTTGAACAAGGAACGACTTTTAGCGACGCCCTTTTAATTGTCCTTTTTTTAAAAACCCATCATAGTGACGGGACAGCATATGAGATTCCATCTGAGAAACCGTATCCATAGCAACGCCCACTACAATAAGCAAGGCTGTACCCCCGAAATAGAAAGGTATATTAAGCTTGTAAATGAGTATGGAGGGTAAGACGCATACAGCAGCTACGTAAAGGGCTCCACCCAGGGTAATACGAGTTAGCACCCTGTCTATGTAATCAGAGGTTTTTTTGCCGGGCCTAATTCCAGGAATATAACCACCGGATTTCTTCATGTTGTCGGCTACATCAACAGGATTAAAGATTACAGCAGTGTAAAAATAGCAGAAGAAGACGATGAAAATTACATAAAGGAGATTGTATAAAATGGTGGCTGGCCCCAAGTTGCTCAGTATAGTATTAATCCAGGGATGTGCTTCTAAGAAGTCCTTGGGCACGAAATTTATGATGGTTAAAGGAAACATCAGGATAGAGGATGCAAAAATGGGGGGTATCACCCCAGCCATATTAACTTTAAGAGGCAAATGTGTAGTCTGCCCACCATACATCTTCCTGCCCACAACCCTCTTTGCATATTGTACCGGGATACGACGCTGTCCTTGCTCGGCAAAAACGATGATGCCGACTACTGTAATCATCAAGGCAAAGATGAGAAGAATAAAAAGCGGGCTCATTTCACCCGTTCCATAGAGCCTCAGAGTATTGCCAAAAGCCGAAGGGATGCCAGCCACAATGCCGGCAAAAATGATAAGGGAAATCCCGTTTCCTATTCCTCGTTCGGTTATCTGTTCCCCCAGCCACATAATAAATGCAGTTCCCGCAGTGAGTGTAAGGATGGTCATTAATCTAAAGGACCAACCAGGATTTAGGACTACGCTTTCTCCGCCAGGACCAACCATCTTCTCAAGGGTGATGCTTATTCCAAGACCCTGAATGATGCTTAACACAACGGTTGCATAACGTGTGTACTGCGTAATCTTTTTGCGTCCAGCTTCTCCCTCTTTAGAGAGTTTCTCCAGGGAAGGGATTACCACTGTTAGGAGTTGAAAAATGATGGATGCGCTGATGTAAGGCATGATGCCCAAGGCAAACACCGAGAACCGTCGAAGAGCACCCCCGGAAAACATGTCAAAAAGCCCAAAGAGAGTATCTTTGGCTTGTTCAAAAAAGGCAACGAGGGCCTGGGTGTCAATACCTGGAGTAGGTACATGTACCCCAATCCGATACACTGCCAGCAGCAGAAGGGTAATGGTGATACGTTTTCTCAACTCAGGAATTTTAGGAATATTTTGGAAACCACCAATCATATCTTAAACAGCCTCTACCTTCCCTCCTGCAGCCTCGATCTTTTCTTTAGCAGTTTTACTGTAAGAATGTACTTTCAAGGTTAGGGGATAGTTGATTTTGCCCTCTCCCAGCAACTTAATGCCTGCATGGTGCCCTTTAGCCAGACCAGAGGTGATTAAAGTTTCTACGTTAACGAGGCTATCCTTTTCAAACCGTGCCAAATCTCTAATGTTTATAATGGCAAATCGCTTTTTGAAAAGATTATGAAAGCCCCTTTTGGGCAGTCTTCTCTTGAGAGGCATCTGTCCTCCCTCAAAACCCGGAAGAACACCTCCTCCAGACCTGGCATTCGCCCCCTTGTGACCACGGCAGGAAGTCTTGCCGTGGCCAGAACCAGGCCCTCTGCCTACCCGTTTCCTCTTTTTTATAGCACCCTTGGGTGGTTTTAATTGATTTATTTTCATTGGCTTTATATTATTAATTAAACAAACATTGCCCTTGTGGTGATACGTTTTTCCTATTCGGAAACCTTAAGAAGATGAGATACTTTATTTATCATTCCTCTCACCTGAGGAGTGTCTTTTGTAACCACGGTTTTGTGAAGTTTGTTTAGACCTAAACTCTTAAGTGTCAGTCGGTGCTTTTTGGGTCGACCAATTCCACTTCTTATAAGGGTGATTTTAAGTTCCTTATTCACTGTTGTACATACTCCCCCAAGCAAGAGAACATTAAGTTTTTCATTCCGCCACACCAAGCCTTTTCCGAATCTCTTCTGGTTTTTTAAGCTGTTTTAAAGCACTGAGAGTTGCTTTGACAATATTGTGGGGATTGTGTGATCCCAAGCATTTAGTTAGAATGTTTCTTATGCCAGCGGATTCAATAACTATTTTTATTGCTCCACCGGCAATAACCCCCGTTCCTTCTGAGGCCGGCTTTAGAAACACCTTGCTAGCTCCATAGCGGCCTATTATTTCATAGGGTATGGTTCCATTTACTACAGCAACCTGAACAAGGTTTCTTTTGGCTTGTTCTACCCCCTTTCGTATTGCTTCGGGAACTTCTTTGGCCTTTCCCAGGCCGTATCCTACGCAACCGTTGCCATCACCAACCACAACAACAGCGCTAAAACTGAAACGGCGACCGCCTTTAACAACCTTTGCTACTCTGTTGATATGGACGACCCTGTCTTCCAAAGTTTGTTCATTTACATTTGCTGTGGTCAACCACTCACCTCCTAAAAATGTGACGGTGTTTAACTGAAACCGTATAGAACCCCATTAAAATTTTAGGCCACCCTCTCTGGCAGATTGGGCTAAGGCCTTAACTCTGCCATGAAACAAAAAACCGTTGCGGTCAAACACCACCTTGGTTATGTTCTTCCCCAGACACTTCTGTGCCAAGAGTTCTCCAACTTTTTTGGCCGCTTCTATATTACCGGTTTGTTTTAATGTGCCCTTAAGCTCTTTGCTCGTGGTGGAAGCAAATACCTGGGTAGAACCAGTGGTATCATCTATAATTTGAGCATACATATGCTTATTGCTCCGATATACATTGAGCCTGAGATGTAGAGAGTTGCATTTCACCTTTTTGCACACTCTCCGTTTGCGCCTGAGCCATGCACCCTTTTTTGTTAATTGTGGAGACATTTTGTTTTCCTGAGCTATCGGCCTAAAAGGACCGTTTACTTGATTCCCTTTTTGCCTAGCTTTCTTTTAATCGTTTCGTCTATGTATTTGATGCCTTTGCCTTTGTAAGGTTCTGGCTTTTTTAAGCTTCTAATGATTGCTGCGGTTTCTCCCACCAGCTGTTTGTCTATTCCCTCAATGGTTATTTTTGTCTGTTTTTCAAGCTTGGCTGTGATTCCTTTCGGGAGCTCAAAACGAACAGGATGAGAATATCCCAAGGAAAGGTGAAGTGCTGTACCCTTGAGTTCAGCCCTGTACCCTATGCCAACAAGCTCCAAACTCTTTTCAAAGCCTTTACTGACACCCGTGACCATATTAAAGATAAGGCTTCTGGTCAAACCGTGTAAGGCACTGGATTTTTTTTGACTGGATTTGTTTGAGATAGCCACGACATCTTTCTCTACTGACACACCAATTCCCGGTGGCACCCTTTGGGCTAGATGCCCCTTCGGACCATCTACTTTAACCAAAGAATTGTCTATGGCTACTTTTACTCCATCGGGAATTGTAATTTCCATTTTCCCAATCCGAGACATGCCTTTGCTCCTTTAAGCGAACCCTTCTCAGGTAGATTCTAATCGTCAGGGTGACAGATAACAGCCATTACCATACAAAGCAGAGGACCTCTCCCCCTGTATTTTGATCCCGAGCTTCCCGGTCAGTTATAACCCCTTTAGAGGTTGATAAAATGGCTAAACCCAAACCACTCATTACAGAGGGGATATTGCCTTTGCGAGCATAAATCCTTAAGCTCGGCTTGCTTACCCTTTTAATGTTTGTAATGATAGATTGATTTTGTTCATCATAGCGGAGAAATACCCGCAGAATTTTCTTGTTGTTATTGCTGCTTAGTATCTTGAAGTCTTTTATATAACCTTCTCTCTTTAATAAATTTGCTACACTTACTTTCAAGCGAGAAGAAGGAATGTCAGCCTTCTCAAATTTTGCTTTGATAGCATTTCTAATTCTTGTCAACATATCTGCAAGGGGATCCGTAAGCATGAGTAAACTCCAAAAATTCTTTAGTTACCAACTGGATTTGATGACGCCAGGAATCTCACCTTGCAGGGCAAGTTTCCTGAAGCAGATTCGACACATGTCGAATTTCCTGTAGTATGCCCTGGGTCTTCCACAGAGGGGACATCGATTGTAATCTCTTACAGAAAATTTATTTGGCCGCTTTGCCTTTGCTATTAATGATTTTTTTGCCACTTATAACCTCGGTCTTTAATTAACTAATCTAACCAACCATTAAGGATTTGATGTATTCGTCAGTCTCTGAAGGGCATCCCAAGAAGTTTCAATAGAGCCTTTCCTTCTTCATCCGTTTTTGCGGTGGTTACGATGTTTATGTTTAAACCTTTTATTTTGTCAATCTTATCATAATCGATTTCTGGAAAGATAATTTGTTCTTTGATACCAAGAGAATAATTTCCTCTTCCATCAAAAGACTTGCCGGAAACACCCCGAAAGTCTCTAACCCTAGGCAGTGAAACATTGACCAGTCGATCAAAAAACTCATACATTCTGTTTGCCCTTAGAGTGACCATAGCGCCGATTGGCATTCCCTTTCTGAGCTTGAAATTTGCAATAGACTTTCTAGCCTTGGTGGATACCGGTTTCTGGCCGGTGATTACCATGAGCTCATTGGTGGCAGAATCCAGAACTTTGATGTTTTGGACAGCTTCTCCTAGCCCCATATTAACGAGTATTTTTTGTAATCGAGGAACCTGCATCCCACTCTTATAATTGAACTCTTTCTTGAGCTTGGGGACAAGTTCTTTATGGTACAGTTCTTTTAGTCGTGCCATGAAACGTTCCTTAGAGAGATAAATATTCGTTAAAGGTCAATGAATTCACCGCACTTTTTGCAATAACGCACTTTTTTGCCATCCTCTAATGTTTTCCGCCCTATTCTTACAGGGGAATTGCACTTGCTGCAGAGTATCATTACGTTTGATATGTGAATAGGGGCTTCTTTTTCGATGATCCCTCCTTGCCTGTTCTTAGCGCTGGGTCGGGAGTGCCTTTTAACAAAGTTGACCTTTTCAATCAATACACATTCTTTCTTTGAAATCATGCTTAGTATCTTACCGGATTTCCCCTTCTCTTTTCCTGCGATGACAATTGCATGATCATTCTTTTTAAAGTGAAGCTTTGCTAGCATGAGTCGATCTCCTGAAGAAGGAAAAGCATTATCAGATAAATTTATAAAGTCTAGATCACTTCTGGAGCAAGAGAAATAATTTTCATAAATTTTTTTGCTCTCAGCTCCCTTGCGACCGGTCCAAAAATACGCGTACCAATGGGTTCGTTCTGAGGGTTGATTAAAACTGCAGAGTTGTCTCCAAAACGGATATAGGTTCCGTCAGGTCTTCTGATCTCCTTGGTTGTACGTACAACTACTGCTTTCATCACAGATCCCTTTTTTACTTTGGAATTGGGAATAGCCTCTCTTATGGATACCACAATGATGTCCCCGACCGTGGCATATCTTCTCCTTGTCCCACCAAGGGCCTTGATGCAAAAAAGCTTTCTGGCACCAGAATTATCAGCTGCTTCTAGTATGGTCTGTTCTTGAATCATAATAATAAATAGTAAGTGAAGGTTATTAACCAAACCCTGGATAATTACACTCTCTCTTCTATAACCTCTCTAATTCTCCACCTCTTATGCTTGCTTAAAGGACGGCTCTCCACAATCAGAACTTTATCTCCAACTTTGCACTGATTGTTTTTGTCGTGGACCTTATATTTGGCCCTTTTCTTCACCTGTTTCTTATAAAGGACATGCCTTGTCAGGCGGCTGCTTGCTACTACTACCGTTTTGTCCATCTTGTCATTTACGACCACACCGACTATTGTTTTTTTTCTTCTTGAAATCATTGCTTAAATCCTAATTGTAAGCAGAAAACTTAACGAAGCCACTACTTTTGTTTTTCTCTTATGATAGTCTTTACTCTGGCCAAGTCTTTTTTTAGCTGGGGAACCAGCATCTTATTCTCAAGCTGGGATGTAGCCAATTGGAATCTGAGATTGAACAACTCCTCTGACATATCCAGTTCTCGTTGTTTGAGTTCCCCGATGTTTAATTCTCTAATTTCGCTAGCCTTCATACATATGACTCCTGGAGAGGAATTTTGTGGCAATGGGAAGCTTGTGTGAAGCTAGCCTGCATGCTTCTCTAGCTACCACTTCGGGAACCCCATCCAACTCATAGAGAACCCTCCCAGGTTTTATTACAGCAACCCACTCTGCAGGATCTCCCTTGCCTTTGCCCATTCTTACTTCAGCCGGTTTGCTGGTTATGGGTTTGTCGGGGAATATTCTGATCCAGACCTTGCCAGCTCTCTTGATGTGGCGGGTCATCACTATTCTTGCTGCTTCAATTTGTCTGGCAGTCACCCACCCGCATACTTCAGCCTGGAGGCCATAGTCACCAAAGGAGAGGTGGCATCCTTTTGTGGCAGACCCTTTCATCCTTCCTCTCTGTTGTTTTCTATGCTTTACCTTTTTCGGGGCTAACATTAATCGAAACCTCTTTTCGGTTTTATCGTTTGGTTAAGGAGCTTTGTTCTTTATTAATCCAGACTTTGATACCAATGAGTCCATAAGTTGTTAAAGCTTCAGCAAAACCATAATCGATATGAGCACGAATAGTATGAAGCGGAACCCCCCCCTCTCGATACCATTCTCTTCTTGCTATTTCTGCACCGCCAAGCCTTCCAGCACAGGAAATCTTTATGCCGAGTGCACCCATCTTCAAGGCTGTTGAAACGCTTCTCTTAATAGCCCGTCTGAAGGCAACCCTTCTCACTAATTGCAATGCGACATTTTCAGCGACCAGCTGTGCATCAATCTCTGGTCTTTTCACTTCATGAATATTGATGGAAGTTTCTTTGTCCGTTATGCTTTGCAATTCTTTTTTTAACAGATCTATCTCCGAACCTTTCCTTCCAATGACGATCCCGGGACGAGAGGTGAAAATATTTATTCTCATTTTTTTTGTTGCCCGTTCTATTTCTACTTTGGAAATTCCTGCCAGATGAAGTTTTTTCTTCAAAAATTTCCTTATGGCTAAATCTTCTTGTAGCAACTTCCCAAAGTTCTTTTCAGCATACCATCTGGAAATCCAGGTTTTATTGACCCCTAAACGGAAACCGATTGGATGAACCTTTTGTCCCAAAACAATCCTCCTTAATTTCAGTTTGCTAGCGTTCCTCGACGATAATTTTAATATGACTCATCCTTTTCAGGATTCTGGATCCTCTCCCCATAGCCCTGGCACGAAACCTCTTCAAAGTTGGTCCTTCGTCAACGAGAATGTTTTTAACCATAAGCGTATCGACATCCACACCCTCCTTCTGCCCTGCATTGGCAATAGCAGATTTTAAAACCTTGGTTATTAATGGAGCCGAAGCTTTAGGGGTAAAAGCAAGAACGTTTAAAGCAGCCCCCACATCTTTACCCCTTATTAAATTTGCTACCAGCCGCACCTTCTGTGGTGATATTCTAATGTATTTTGCAACAGCAACAGTTTCCATAATTTATAATTAAATTGAAGGTTATTTCTTCTCTGCAACCTTTCCTTTGGCTTTTTTTCTGTCGCCGGAATGGCTGTGAAACGTTCGAGTTGGTGAGAACTCACCCAGCTTATGTCCCACCATATCTTCAGTAACAAACACAGGAATAAACTTTTTCCCGTTATGAACGGCAAAGGTAAGACCAATCATTTCCGGCAAAACCGTTGATCTGCGAGACCAGGTTTTGATCACCTTTTGACTTTGGGATTCTTTGGCTGCCGAAACCTTTTTCAAAAGACTTTCTTGAATATACGGACCTTTTTTCACAGAGCGGGGCATATACTTCTCCCTTGTTGAACTGTCTTATGTGTTGATGGTTACCTCTTTTTGCTACCTCTTCTAATGATATACTTGTTGCTGGGTTTTTTCTTGTTTCTGGTTTTAAACCCTTTGGTGGGCACACCCCAGGGAGTGACAGGGTGCCTGCCTCCAGACGATTTCCCTTCACCCCCTCCTAAAGGGTGATCAACGGGGTTCATGGCGACACCTCTCACTTTGGGTCTTCTTCCTAACCATCGAGTTTTCCCAGCTTTTCCTAAGGTTATGTTTTCATGGTCCGGGTTGGAAACCTGACCAACGGTTGCGTGGCAATCAAGTAACACCATGCGAACTTCGTTTGAGGGAAATTTTATCTGGGCATAGTTGCCTTCTTTGGCCATAAGCTGCCCATATGCCCCAGCGCTCCTTATCAGTTGAGCCCCTTTCTTAGGTTTAAGTTCAACATTGTGTAGCAATGTTCCAAGAGGTATGTTCCTTAGGGGTAGAGCATTGCCTGGCCTTATTTCTGCCTTTTCACCTGAGATTACGGTGTCACCCAGATTCAATTCATGGGGTGCTAAGATATAACGCTTTTCCCCATCGTTATAGTGTAGCAAAGCAATGCGAGCAGAGCGGTTTGGGTCATATTCGATGCTGGCTACCTTTGCAGGGATATTGGGTTTATCCCGTTTAAAATCTATGAGACGATACCTCCTTTTATGCCCTCCTCCTCTATGCCTGCAAGTGATGCGACCCATGGAATTCCTTCCACCACTTTTCGAGAGGGGTCTGAGTTGACTCTTCTCCGGTTTTGACCGTGTGAGTTCCTCGAAAGTTGAGCCAACTTGAAATCTTCTGCCTGGTGATGTCGGTTTAAAAACTTTAATACCCATACTTTAGCGTCCCGAAAATAATATAGCACACTGATAATATTATCCTTTCATCGAAAGGACATTTTTTGTCAATCGCATGGAATATTGGCTTGGCTGCCTGCCCGGCCAGGGAGGTCAGCCAGGGAGTGATGGAATGATGGGTTGTAGTCATCTACACCCCCTCAAAAAATTCTATGCGGTCACCCTCTTTCAAGGTAACAATAGCTTTCTTGCGATCCGGTCTCTTTCCTTGAGACTTCCCCAACCTCTTTCTCTTGCCCAGCATGTTGATGGTATGTACTTTTGTCACGTGAACTTTAAAGAGTTTCTCAACAGCTTCTTTGATCTCTATTTTGTTGGCTTTTTTGTCTACCTCGAAGGTGATCTGGCTCAACTCTTCCTTTATGAGGTTACTTTTCTCTGTGACGAGAGGTTTTTTTAAGATATTAAATGTGTTTTTCATGCAGACAATGTCCTTGTTATCTTTTCCAGGCAAGATTGTGTAATAATCAGCTTATCGTATCTTAGGATATCATAAACATTGAGGCCCTCAGGTCTCAGTACTTTGACAAAAGGTACGTTTCTAGCAGATTTTTCTAAATGGAGATTGTTGTCGTCTATGATGAAAGCATCTTTTATATCGAGACGACTTAATGTTGTAATAAAAGCCTTGGTTTTAATCTCTGGAAGATTAAAATTATCCAGAATGAGCAACTTATCCTCTTTCAGCTTGATACTTAAAGCAGTTCTCAAAGCCAACTTTTTCACTTTTCTATTAAGTCTGTAGGAATAGTTTCTGGGAAGAGGACCAAAGGTGACACCGCCTCCTTTCCAGAGGGGAGATCTGATAGAACCTGCCCTTGCTCGCCCGGTGCCCTTTTGCCGCCACGGTTTCTTACCACCACCCCGGACTTGCGACCTGTTTTTGGTAGAGGCAGTTCCAGCTCTTCTGTTGGCCAGCTGCATCTTCACCACCTCATAAAGGAGATGGGGTTTAACCTCACAGCCAAAGACCTTCTCTTCCAGGACAACCTGCGATACTTTTTCTTTGTTTGTATTGTAAATATCTGCTGAATACATAATTTACTTCTTGGTTCCCGTGGTGGCTGACAACCTTTTTGAAGGTTTAATGAGGAGCATTCCATTTTTTCCACCGGGAATGGCCCCTTTTATAAATAGCAAATTTTTTTCAACCTGTCTGTCGACAATCTCAAGATTTTCGACAGTTACAGTGGCTGCACCTTGGTGGCCAGGGAGTTTCTTGCCCTTAAACACTCGGGAAGGGTATGCGCTACATCCTATAGAGCCAGGAGAACGATGAACGCCAGAGCCGTGTCCAGCAGGTCCTCCCCCAAACCCCCACCTCTTCATCACTCCAGAAAACCCTTTTCCCTTGCTTATGCCGGTTACTGTAACTTTCTGCCCCACCTGGAAGATTTCCAGGTTAATCTCTTGTCCTACCTGATGGGTGTTGATATCATCTGCTTTAAACTCTTTTAGAAAATAGAAGGCGCCTGTGTTACCCTTTTTGAAGTGACCCCTTAAAGGCCTGTTTGTTTTATTCGTCTTCTTAGGTAGGAACCCCAGTTGCAGGGTATTATACCCATCTTTTTCTTTGTTTTTTATTTGAACAACAGAACAAGGGCCAGCCTCTATTACCGTGATAGGGATTGCCTCACCATCTCCGGAAAAAATTTGAGTCATCCCTAGTTTTCGACCAATTAGTCCTAACACCACCTTATCTAATACTCCTTTTCAGGTAGAGAGTTTTTTTCAAAGTTTAATTTCTACATCAACCCCTGCAGACAGGTCTAAACGCATGAGCGCGTCAACCGTTTGTTGAGTAGGTTCCAATATGTCAAGCAGCCTTTTGTGAGTTCTAATCTCGAACTGCTCCCTGGATTTCTTGTCAACGTGAGGAGAACGCAGCACACAATATTTGTTTTTAACCGTGGGTAAGGGGATGGGGCCTACAACCTTAGCCCCTGTCCTTTTAGCCGTTTCCACAATCTCTTCAACAGATTGGTCTAGCAGCTTATGGTCATATGCCTTTAGTCGAATCCGTATCTTCTGACCGTCCTCACTCATTAATGTTACCTCAAGACCAGAGATTTAAAATTGTACCAGACGCTTTTTCCTCTTTTACTCCAAAACTTCTGAAATCACTCCTGCACCTACTGTTCTCCCGC
>CBDTTR010000009.1:0-20835 GCA_965363405.1 uncultured bacterium
GATTCCGGAAATTAGGGTGCAGGATGTAATTCGTTCCTATAAAAATAAGTTTTTCTATACTTCCCAGGGATAAGGTTGGCATGTACAATTTTAAATAACGAACTGTTTGATATTATGAAAAAGAAGAGGATCATAAAAAAGCAATCTAAAAATGATAAATCATGGAGAGCATCAATTTGTGTTGGATAATATCGGCTTTGGTGTCAGAAATGCCTCCCAGAGTTCCACCGCAGACATTGTGACCATATCTCATCTGATACGCCCAGTCGAGCAGTATGTGCTTTTTAAGCATTATACCTGAACCCAGACTGAAACCAAAGAAATCATCAGGATGTTTTTGAGAAGGCTGGGGATCATAGAACAAACCAGCCCGTAACGGAATGATGGTCTTCTCAAGCATCAAGAGATATTCACCACCAATACGGACTTGAGTAGTATCATGAACGTGTGAGTCTTTTCTTGGAGTTCCATCAATGGGAGAAAAATCACCGTTTTCTCTAACTTCCATGAAGAAACGAGACCAGTTGGTGCGATAAACATCAAAAGAGATGGTCAAAATGTCAGATAACCTTACAGCCATCCCCAGTCCATAAGACATGGGCATCTTAAGCTCACGATGCTCCGAGAATTTCACACTGCTTGTAATAATACTGCCAATAGCAGGTTGATAAACCTTTTGCGTTTCTTTGTAACGATAGTGTAGACTGGCATTAAAAGGAGTTTTAAACACAGCTCCAATAGTAATTGTGGGGTTAATATCCCAGAGGAATCCAAAGTTCATATTGAAACCTTTGAAGTTGGAAAAGCTTTCCTTTCTCGTTCTCTTGTTTCTATAGGTAGTTCCCGTTACACCAATTCCTGAAAATGTTTCATCAGTGTTTGCAGTCCAATCATTATCCCAAAAAAGTTCATCTGTCCAAATGTTAAAGGTTGCTCCCACCGAAAAGCGGGGGGTTATCTGAATAGCATAAGCAGGGGAAAGTGCCTTAAGACTTCCCCTCTGTCTGAAGCGAACGTTATCTCTTATCTCATATTGTGGAAATCCAGGTAACCTGCCAGTGTTGATGACATTAAAATCCATATTTTTATTCATATCATATAACTTCTGATAATTTAAAGAGACAACCATATTCTTCGAAGCGAACTGGAAGGGGTAGGCAATACTGAAATAGTTCAAATCATAACGGGTAATTTCATTCATGCCGGAAGCTTCCGGATGGGATTCAGAATCATAATCATCTCTTGAAATATCACAAGAGCCTACGATAGAAACCTCCGGGGTTTCTAACTGAATCAATCCTCCAGGATTCCAGGAAGCAGCAGTTGCATCATCTGCGATTGCAATGAAGGCACCCCCCATCCCAGTGGCTCTCGCACCAGAACCTACCGGGTTGGGAGAAGAGCTAATCTTAATATCAGTAATAATCTGAGGGCAGGCAACATCTTGAAATGAAAGAAAAAAGACTAGGGATGAAATGAAGAGGAGTACCTTTTTCATAAAGATGCTATTGGCTGTCAGTTGACGGTTATCAATTATTAGAGGTCAGTTGTGAGTGGTCAGTGTCATATTCTTCCACTCTGGATCCTATCTTGATATCACTATTCTTTTCAATGATTCTAGCATAAGCAAGGTCAGGCTCGACTGAGGTAACTTCTATTTTTCCGATTTCTCTGCCTTTTGGAATAATCTGACTTCCTTTTAATTGAACTGGCTTAACCTGTTCTAATATATTCATCGTAACACCCGATTTCACTCCCTGTTCAGCTCCTATATTAAGCATCAGGTTTTCATCTTCGATTGAAACGATTTCCCCTCTTAGAGGATAGTTCCTTCTCAGTTTTTCTGTTATGTTCTGTGCTATCTTTCTGGAAAGTGCATCAATGTCCCTTCCCCTATCAGCATTCTCTATAACAGTCACCTTAACGGACGTGGTCTCTGGTTCTATCAATCGCATGCTCACCTGGAGGTCATTTCCATAACGGGTGATCGTTCCAGTTGCAACCAGTCTGGCAGCAACTATTCTCCCCACCTTAAGGGCAAGCTCAGGATTGGCAAGGTCAGAAGAACTCAGCTTAAGTTCCTCCAGGAGTTTGTCTAACAAAACCCTTTCCACAATGTGGACCCTTCCCTCCTCCTGTAATCGGGAGATCAATTTTAACATCAGATATTCATCTTCCCCATCACGCGTAGAGGGAATTCCCTGTTTCTTAAAATCGAGAAAAGAGAGGGTAAGGGACCTTGAAGTCCATTCATCATCCTTTTCACTTAAGCCTGCACCCTTTTTCTCCTGATAGGTCTTGATGAGTTCTGCCACTAACTTATCAATCTGTTCTCTTTTCTTTCTATCTTCTACTAATCCCTTCCTGTGTGTAGCCTCGTTTAGAAGCATGACTGTCATAGAATCTCCGGGTTTAATCTCAAGGGCCTTTTTATACAATGCGACAGCTTCAGAAAGATCGCCCGATCTTTCAACAAGCACCCCCTGGTTGGTATATATCTCCGGCAAATCAGGATTGTAGATAGCTGCCTGGGTATACATGTCAAGCGCCTCTTTTACTTTTTGCTGAGCTGCATAGATTCTTCCCAAGCGGTTATATGCCTCTGCCCGCTGCCAATGAGCTTCCCCTGACAACTGAGTTGCTCTCTCATATTCCAGAGCCGCTTCATCAATTTTACCCTGACTCAAAAAGATGTTTCCCTTAATAACACGACTATAAAGATTTCCCTGGTTTGTTTTCAGTGCCCGGTCACACATGAGCAAAGACTTTTCATACTCTCCAGCCTTAAAATAAACCGCCGCTAATCCCTCAAAGTGTAAGGCATCTTCAAGTTTTATCTGGTTGAAACTCTCCTGTGCTTCCTCTAACCTGCCCTGCTTAAGCTGTTGATAGGCAAGTTGGTAAGGCTTACTTTCTACTTCACTCACATTCACTCTGACTTTTCCCACTATTATTGCCAGCATGAGGCAGATAAAGAAGAAAAGTCCTATCCCTAATTTCAGCTTGTTCCCTTCTCGGAAAGCATCGAAGTGGAAAACTCTCCTTCCTCTTCCCTGTTGTTTAACTGGCTGATCAGTGGATATCTGAGAACCCACCGCTTTCTCCTCTTCATTCCAGATAACACGATAGATCTCAATAGGATCTTCCTTGCCTTTTACTTTAGGGGAATTAAAATATCTACAGATGATATCATCTTTTTTCTTCACTTCTTCATATACTGTTTGTGAAATTAAAATTTGATCCGGCTCAGCCAAAGATTCTATCCTGGCAGCCAGATTGACGATATCTCCAAAGACATCTCGATTTTCAACAATACCCTTTCCCTCATTTAATCCTATTCGTATATGAATGTGATCCTGCGTTGGATGTTTGGCATTGTGGGAAGATAGTACCTTTTGCATCTCAATAGCTGCTCTTACACCTTGAAGAGCACCCGTGAAAGAAGCCATGATGGAATCACCAATGGTCTTGATGATGATGCCTTGATGACTCTCAATTACGGGAAACAACAGCTCATTGTGTCTAAAAACCATGCTCAGGCCATTGATATCCCCCCGTGATTCAAAGTAGGTAGTAGAACCCTTAATGTCCGTAAACATGATAGTTACTTCCTTAGTAAATCTATCTCGCAGGAGATCATCAATCTTTGACCTTTCTTTCAGCAAGGATCTGATGTCCTCTCCCATCTTATAATCGTTCATCACAACATTCCTTAAAATCTTAGGCGGGCCAAGTGCTTAAGTAATGCACTTAATATCTTTGACTTTCAACTGAACACTTCTTATCCCCTGCCAGGTATTGATCTGCGGGATAAAAGCTATCTTTATTTTATTTTTCGTATTAGAAGAAGAATCGGAAGATGATTGAAGAAATGGGAGGGATTGTTCCGCCAGGTTGAAGCCTATAGCATCATAGAATAAACTGTCTTCCTTAATCTTGAGTTTCAAATGTCCTTTACCCACCTCTTTCGAAATATATGAATCAAGTTCAAACGAACTGAATGTGGGTTCTGGATTACAATGTCCAAAAGGTTCCAGCCATGAAATCTCTTCTATTAATCGCTCTGAAATATCTTTCAAACTCACCTCCGTATCAATGTCAATAGAAGGCGTGAAGTCTTTCTCAGAGACTTTACCAGAGACCACCTTATTGAAAAGAGTTTGAAACTCTTCAAGTTTGCTCAGTTCAATGCTAAGACCAGCAGCTGAATGATGACCGCCATAGCTTTTAAGCAGATGTTTGCATTCTTCCAGTCCTTCATAAAGATGAAAAGAATCAGGGCTTCTTGCGGATCCTCTTCCTGTTCCACTTTTCTCATCACATGAGATGAGGATGGAAGGTTTGCAGTATTTATCAAGCAGTCGTGAAGCACAGATACCGATCACACCAGGGTGCCACTGAGAAGAAGCAAGGACTATAGAATCTTTTTCCATCAATTGAGGATCTGCTTCAATCAATGCACAAGCCTCTTTCGAGATACGAGATTCTATCTGCTGACGACTTTTATTCTCCTGCTCTAAGAGCAAAGCTATTTCCTGCGCTTCCTTGCAATCATCTGTGGTAAGAAGCATTAACGATCGTTTGGCTTGACTCAACCGCCCTGGTGCATTAATTCTGGGAGACAGTCTAAATGCTACCAGATTAGAAGTAATTGCAGTATCCGATAGACCACAAACCTCTTTTAAAGCTTCTATCCCTATGCGATTTCCCTCTGTCAATTGTCTCAAGCCATATTTAACCAGGATACGGTTTTCGTCGATAAGCGGCACAACATCAGCAATAGTGCCCAGGGCAACAAGGTCAAGATATTCCTTCAAATTTGGTACATTTCGTCCTTCCCAGAATCCACGATCTCTAAGAGTCTTGCGGAGAGCCATAAGCAATTTAAACACGACTCCCACACCAGCGAGTGAATCAAACGGGAAATGGCAGTCTTTTCGCTGGGGATTCAGCATAGCACAGACAGGAGGTAAAATATTGGGAACCTTATGGTGATCCGTTATAATTACATCCATTCCCAGTTGTTGAGCAAACTGCACTTGCTCGACATCTGAGCTACCACAGTCAATCGTTATTAAGAGCTGTGCGCCCTTTTCCCTCATTCTCTGTAACTCCTCTATATGCAAACCGTATCCTTCTTTGATACGATCCGGTATAAAGAAAGAAACCTTTGCACCCAGTTCTTTCAGGAAGAGAAGGAGAATCGAAGTGCCAGTTATTCCATCAACATCATAGTCTCCATACAGTACAATCTCCTCCTGACATTTGACGGCTTTACAGATTCTTTCAACTGCTTTTTCCATATCCTTCATGAGAAAAGGAGAGTGAAGATTGCTCAATTTTGGGGAAAGGTAAATCTCTGCTTCTTCAGGTGTTGTAATATTACGGCTGGCTAATAGTTGAGACAACAGGGGTGAAATGTCTAATTGAGGAGAAAGAAGCTGCTGAATCTCTGGGTAACGTTGGCGGAATTTCCATCTTTTTTCGTGGTGTTTCGTCGTTGGCACAACAAATTATTCCCAATAAGTTTCAACCCAGAATTTCTTTTTGCAGGATGATTCATAAAACAGGTTGTGCCTATCCAAATGATACTTGAAACTGGATAAAAACATCCTGCGACTTTGACCGCCCGAGGTGCTAAGGTCAGGCGCTATCTTATCAAAACAGGGTATCAAGTCAAGGAAAGAAAAGAAACAAGTTTTTGTTTGAGATTTGATTGAAGTAATGCTAAGTTAATAATCTTTTTGCGTTTTCTTATTTCAGCAATACTTTACAATGAGGTTAGTATGGCAAATATTCACAAGAAAATAGGGGATGTTCTAACAGATTGGTTTGGGGCACTGGCTGTCCTTTTCTTTTATCTTTTTATCCCGCTCCTCCCGCTAAAAATATCTTTTATGCTTGCTCGCACACTGTCAAATGCATCACTAAAATTTCTAAAAAAGCAGAGGAATACCATTTTAGGTAATATGGATGTGGCTTTTGGCACAAAGATGAGTGAAGAAGAAAAAATGGTGACTGCCAGAGAAGCGGTGACTAACATGTTAAAAGGTTACTTTGAGACTTTTTGCATGGCTAGTCATTTCAGAAAAAAAATTGATGATATCGTTAGCATAGAGGGCAGAGAACATCTGGACCAGGCCCTCGCCCGCGGTAAGGGTGCAATCGCTTTAAGCGCACACTTCGGTAACTTTACTATATTGGGGGCAGTAATGGCGTGGGAGAAATACCCTTTCTACACAGTAATCAGAGAACCTAAGAGTAGGCATGTAGCAAAAATATTCGGAAAGCTTAGAGATTATATGGGACACAAATGGATTGCTGCTCAACCGCGAAGGGCGTGTTTAAAAAAGATGCTGAACTGCCTGAGAAATAATCAGATCGTTTGTCTTATAACTGATGAAAATAAGCGCCGTGGTGGAGTCAACGCAGACTTTTTTGGCCACAACACCCCAACCGCAACAGGACCTGCTGTACTATCCTTAAGAACAGGCGCAGCTATTGTTCCCATGTTCATCATCCGGCAGAAGGATGACACTCACAAGGTCATAATTGAACCTGCTTTAGAATTTAATCTAACAGGAAACCAGGCAGAAGACATTCGTCATATCACCAGTATTTTTACTGAACGAATTGAATTCTATATCAAGTCTTACCCCACTCAATGGTTCTGGCTTAATCGGAGATGGAAGGGAATATCTCCCGGGGATAAACACTATCGAGGTTAACCTGAAGATGGTGGCCTATCAAGCTGGTGAGAGGCTTTGTCGAGAACTCCATTAACAAATGATCCAGATTTTTCCGAACTGAATTTCTTGCCTAATTCAATCGCTTCGTTGAGGATAACCTTGGTAGGAATATCCGGACAGAACATCAATTCGAAAATGGCTGAACGCAGAATATTCCTGTCTACGATAGTCATGCGCTTTAAACGCCAATGCTCAGAATGCTTTTCAATAAGTGTGTCAATCTCCTCCCTGTGCTGACAGACTCCATTCACAATTTTCTGAGAAAACTCCTTCAACTCATCGGATGGGTTAAAGTGCTGCCAGAAGAGATTAAAGTTTTCTTCCGCATCACCCTCACTCATCTCTATCTGATAAAGAATCTGAAGAGCAAGTTCCCTTGATTTTTTCCTCTTCCCCATTTTTATCTCGAATAATGCATTTAAAACCACAGAGAGCACTGAGGATTAATATAGCAAAAAGAAAAACATATTTGAATTCGATTTTTTTCTCTATGTTTTTAAATTTGGGAGAAGATTACTTACCAAAAGTTTTTCATAAAATGTGCACAGCGATTTACTACGGGAAAAGGTGTAATTTTTTGATTTGAGAAGGAATTTCTCTGTGCACTCTGTGGTTACTACATCACCAGGCAAAAAAAGAAATTTCCAAGCAATCAAACCACCTTTAAAACATTTACCATTTCAATAGCAGACAGTGCTGCATCCCATCCCTTATTGCCTAATTTGCTACCTGCCCTCTCTATAGCCTGTTCAATGTTGTCAGTAGTAAGTATTCCAAAGGAAACAGGAATACCAGAATCAAGAGTTACCTTTGCAATGCCTTTGGTAACTTCAGCACTGATATACTCAAAGTGGGGGGTTGCACCCCGAATCACTGCTCCCAAACAAATGATAGCATCATATTTACCTGAATCAGCTAATTTTTTTGCCATCAGCGGTATCTCAAAGGACCCAGGAACTTTTACAATTGAAATGTTCTCATCTTCAGCCCCATGTCGAGAAAGAGCATCCAAAGCCCCATCCAGCAGCCTCTTATTAATAAAATCATTAAAACGAGAGACCACAATTCCAAATTTCACTCCTTTGGCAGTCAATGTGCCCTCTATTACCCTGGTCATATTTCCCTCCTTATTGAGTCCTGTTTTAATCAAAACTTAATATATGCCCTAACTTCTTTTGCTTTGTTTTTAAATACCTTACATTCCTTCCAGTTGGTTTCATCTCGATAGAAACCCGTTCGCTGACAATGAGGCCATACCCTTCAAGGCCAACAATCTTTTTTGGATTATTAGTCATCAAACGCATTTTCCGTATACCTAAATCACGAATGATTTGTGCTCCAACTCCATAGTCTCTGAGATCCGCCTCAAACCCCAGTGCTTCGTTTGCTTCAACTGTATCTTTTCCTTCATCCTGTAAAGCATAGGCTTTCATTTTGTTCACGAAACCAATCCCTCGCCCCTCCTGTCGCATGTAAACAATTACCCCCCTACCCTCTTTTTCTATCTTTGCCATGGCAGCATGCAGTTGTTCGCCGCAATCACAACGCTCGGATCCTAAGGCATCTCCCGTAAGACATTCTGAATGGACTCTCACCAAAACTTCATCTTCCTCACTCCATTCCCCTTTTACCAAAGCAATGTGTTGGTTATTGTCGACCACATTTTTATAAATAATTGCTTTAAAATCTCCACCATATTTGGAAGGGATAACGGTAGTAACTACTCTATTTACCAGGGATTCAAACTGAAGTCGATACTTAATGAGATCAGCAACAGTTATAATCTTTAAACCATGTTCTTTAGCAAACACCACAAGATCTGGCATCCGCGCCATGGTCCCATCATCATTCATGATTTCGCAAATGACACCTGCTGATTTCAGCCCTGCTAAACGTGCAAGGTCTATCGATCCCTCCGTCTGTCCTATTCTAGACAGCACCCCCCCTTCCTTGGATCTTAAAGGGAAGATATGGCCCGGACGTGCTAAATCTTCTGGCTTAACATCATCAGCAATAGCGGTTAAAACAGTAGTAGCTCTATCTTCAGCAGAAATGCCTGTAGTAGTACCTTCCTTGGCATCTATGGAAACAGTGAAAGCTGTCTGAAAGGCAGACGTGTTATCCTCAACCATCAAAGGAATCTTAAGCTTCTCCACATACTCTTCAGTCAAAGAAAGGCAGATAAGCCCCCTTCCATATTTTGCCATGAAATTGATTGCCTCTGGAGTAATCTTCTCCGCAGCCATAGTTAAATCACCTTCATTCTCACGGTCTTCATTGTCGCAGAGAATAACCATCTTCCCATTTTTGATATCTTCAATGGCTTCCCTTATAGTGCTTACTGGCATTTAACAACCTCCTTTGGTCTCACTTTCATTAGTTCTTCGTTATTGGGTTGGGTTGTGCTGAACAACCGTAACCGTTTAACCCAATCTATATTATACAACATATTTTCATAAAAAGCCATGTTCAGACAGAAATTGAGCATCAACCTTTTTGTTAGGCTCCCTGGCAATGAGCTTCTCAACATATTTCCCAATAATATCTGTTTCTATGTTGACCTCATCTCCTACTTTCCTGGTTTCCAGTGAAGTGTGAAATGTCGTATGTGGAATAATATTAACGCTAAAGTGATCACTACTTACTTCATTAACAGTAAGGCTAATACCATCGACGGCTACAGAACCTTTTGCAACCAGGTATTGAGCAATTCTCCGGTTGATTTGGAAGGTTATCTTTTGAGAAGTTCCCTCAGGCACTACGGAACTAATCTTGCCAACCTCATCAATATGTCCTGTTACGAGATGACCTCCCAGACGCTCGTTTAATCTTAGTGCTCTTTCCAGATTAACTTTCTGGTGTATTTTTTTACTTCCCAGGGTGGTTCTCCTAACAGTTTCTCCAGATGCTTCAGCACGAAAGCATGGAGCCTGTATGTGAGTAATAGTCAGACAAATACCATCAACTGAAATACTATCTCCCGGTTTAAGATCATCCAAAGCAGAGGAGTGGCTGATGGTGATGATGGCACCTTCTCCCTTTCTCTCTATTTTTACAACAGTACCAGTTTCCTCTATCAATCCTGTAAACATAACTATACCAAAACGTCTCGACGTCTGGCCTCCACAAATCACCAGCTCAACCGTTTACCCCTTATATACCCTTCTACAAGGATATCTTCCCCATACCTTCTCGCTTTTGCGTCCTGAACTTGAAGGGACTGGCTAATATATTCGACACCTTCGCCAGCTGTTATTCCATAAGCAGATTGTCCACCCAGGATCTTGGGAGCATAGAAAAAAAGGATTTTATCCACTATGCCAGCCCTTAAAGCTGAAGTAACAATCCTTGTACCTCCCTCAATTAAGAGACTGGTAATTTCCAACTTCCCCAGGGCAAGCATCAACTTTTTCAAGTCAACCATTCCATCTGCAGAATCTATGGAAATTACTTTGGCCCCCATCTTTTTGAGCTGTTCTTTTTTCCCTGCAGATACTCCTTTCCTCGTTGCAAGGATGACTCCGGCTTTAGAATGGGGGTTAAATACCCTTGCATTGTGTGAAATTCCCAAACGGCTATCAACAATTACCCGAATAGGATCTTTTCCGATCTTTCCTTTCAATCTGGTTGTGAGCAGGGGATTATCGACCTGAACGGTTCCAATACCAACCATTATGGCATCAAGCTGATCTCTCAGTTTATGCACCAAGCGGATGGATTTTTGTGATGTGATGCCCCTGGAATCCCCACTTCTAGCTGCTATCTTACCATCAAGACTGGAAGCTACCTTAAGAAGAACAAAGGGAACCTTTCGGGTAATATACTTTATATAAATTTCATTTAATTTGCTGCACTCTTCTTTTAAAACCCCTATATGGGTGATGATACCTGCTGCATTAAGCTTAGCTACCCCTTTTCCTGAAACAAGTGGATTGGGATCTTCAATCCCGACAATAACCCTTTTAATTCCACTATCAATAATAGCATTAATACAGGGAGGTGTTCTTCCATAATGACAACATGGTTCTAAATTGACATATAAATCAGCATTCTTAGCCTTCTTTCCAGATTTTTTAAGGGCGTTGATCTCAGCATGAGGGCTACCAGCCTGGTGATGATAACCCAGACTTACTATCTCTCCCCTTTTAACAACAACTGCACCCACCATAGGGTTGGGACTTACTCTGCCTATTGCCTTTCCAGCCTGAGCAATAGCCAATTTCATATATTTTTCAAACATCCATAGTCCCTTTACCTTTCTGCCCTTTTTTCCTAACCCTTTGCTCCCTTGTGCTTAACAACTCCTTCACCTCAGTCATAAAATCATTTATATCTTTAAACTGACGGTAAACTGAGGCAAATCTTACGTAAGCAACCTCATCGAGCTGATGGAGCTCTCGCATCACAATCTCTCCAACTTCATTACAATTAATTTCTTTATCCCCTCTGTCCTGAAAGTACCGCTCTACCCGATCGACAAGATCTTCAATGTCATCCATACTTACAGGACGATTGGAACAGGCTTTCTGAACACCTGAAAGCATTTTGCTTTTGTCAAAAATTTCTCTTCTGCCATCTTTTTTGATTACAACAGGCATTATATCTTCTACCCTTTCATGGGTAGTAAAACGTCTGCGGCATGAGATGCATTCTCTGCGTCGTCTTACAACAGTTCCATCTTTGCTCAGTCGTGAATCGATAACTTTATTGTCCAAATCCGTGCAAAAGGGGCATTTCATACGTTTTCTCCTCTTTTATTAAAAGGTTACCATACCTCTTAAGGATTATCTAACAGTTATAGGTGCTGGAAGGATTTCACAGTTGCAGGCAAGAAAGAAAAAGTGCCTTTTCATTTTACATCTTTTTGAACTTTTGTCAATGTTATACCTGACTCTTTGATCAGCTTCTCTGATAAGGCATCGGGATACCCTTCCTCATAGAAAATTGTTTTTATACCCGCATTAATAATCATTTTGATGCAAATACTACAGGGAAGGTTAGTGCAAAAAAGAATGGCGTCTTTGATAGGAATACCATAAGTTGCTGCCTGCACAATGGCATTCTGCTCAGCATGCGAACCTCTGCAAAGCTCATGCCTTTCACCCGAAGGAACTTTTTCCTTCTCTCTCAGGCAGCCAACATCCTGGCAATGAGCGATGCCGGAAGGGGCTCCATTATACCCCGTTGCTAAAACCCTCTTATCCTTCACCAGAATAGCACCTACCTGTCTTCTCATGCAGGTAGAACGTTTAGCTACCAGATGGGTTATATCCATGAAATATCTTTCCCAGCTTGGTCTTGTCATAGTTATTCACTTGCGAAAAATAAGGAGTATTAAAACTTTTGTGGCGGGAAGTCTGGAATGAACGAGATTTGTGTATGAATATAAATTCACAGTTTAAAAAGCTGTTTCTCAAATGCCGCAATCTTATCTAATCTTCTTTGATGCCTCCCACCTTGAAACGGTGTTTCCAACCAGGTTTTTACAATTAATTTGGCTTCCTCACTCTTGATCCGACTTCCTGCTAAAACCAGGACATTGGCATCAATATGTTCCCGGCACTGAACCGCTGTTTCAACATCGGGACAGAGAGCCGCTCTTACATGGGGAAACTTATTGGCTACTATAGACATCCCGATACCGGTACTGCAAATGAGAATGCCACGATCACACAAGCCTTCCGATACCTGTTGGGCTACTAAAGAAGCAAAATCTGGATAGTCAACCGATTCTTCATTTGAGGGTCCTTTGTCATCAATAGCAAGTCCCTCTTTACTTAAAAATTCCTTTAACGCTTCTTTTAAATTGAAACCCCTGTGGTCACATGCAATGGATATCCTCATTTGATCCTCATCACCCCGTAAATTTTTTGAAGATGAGGGTGGCATTAGTTCCTCCAAACCCAAACGAGTTAGACATGACAGTTCCCACCTTTGCTTCTCTGGGGGTGTTAGGAACATAATCGAGGTCACACTCAGGATCAGGAGTCTCATAATTGATGGTGGGTGGAATAACCCCGTGTTTTATAGCTAATACACTATAGACTGCCTCAACCCCACCTGCTGCACCTAATAGGTGTCCCGTCATCGATTTGGTAGAACTGACGGCCAGCTTTTTTGCATGGTCTTTAAACACCGTTTTCATCGCCTTAGTTTCAGATAAATCATTAAGGGGCGTTGAAGTACCATGGGCATTAACATAATCTATTTCATCATAATTGATTCCAGCATCTTTCATGGCTATTTCCATGCAGCGAGACGCACCAATTCCATTGGGTGAGGGAGCTGAGATATGATAAGCATCCGCATTACAGCCAAAACCGATAATCTCAGCATAAACGTCTGCCTTTCTCTTAAGTGCACATTCAAGTTCTTCTAAGACAAGAATACCAGCTCCCTCGGCAATGATAAACCCATCTCTGTCTTTTTCAAAGGGGCGGCTGGCTTTCTCTGGTTCATCATTCCGGGTAGAAAGTGCTTTCATTGAGCTGAATCCACCAACAGCCAGTGGGGTAATGGTAGACTCTGCACCTCCGGCAATCATTGCATCTGCATCCCCGCGTTGTATGATCCTTAATGCCTCACCTATAGAATGGTTACCTGTAGCACAAGCCGTAACGATACTACTATTGGGCCCTCGTGCTCCAAAATAAATGGAGATTTGACCAGGGGCAAGATTGACAATAAGCATCGGGATAAAAAAAGGAGATATCCTTTTAGGGCCATGCTTTTGTAAGATATCGTAGTACTTTTCTATAGTAGATAGTCCCCCCAGTCCGGACCCTACCAGCACGCCGACCCGATCTGCGTTACTTTCATCAATCTTCAACTGGGAATTTTCAATGGCCATCATCCCGGCAGCCAGGGCATAATGGATAAAAACATCCATCTTTTTGATCTCTTTTTTATCAAAAAAATCTTCAGGATTAAATCCTTTCACCTCTCCAGCAATCTTACTCACAAAATCACTGGTATCAAATTTGGTGATAGGCCCAATTCCTGATTTGCCCTGGCAGATAGCCTCCCAGTTTTCATCAATCCCAATTCCTATCGGGCTGACTATACCCATTCCTGTTACTACAACTCTTTTTTCCACAATCATGCCTCCTCTTACGTGTTAAGAAGGGCTATCAGTTTTTACAACAACGTATTTAAATGCTAAACGTTATTCTGTCGCTTGACCTTTAATATAATTTGTGACATCCTGAACAGTTTGGATTTTCTCTGCATCTTCATCCGGGATTTCCTTCCCAAATTCCTCTTCCAAAACCATCACCAACTCAACCAGATCGAGAGAATCAGCACCCAAATCATCCACAAAGGATGCCTCAGGCACTACCTCATCTGCACTTACTCCTAATTGCTCTATTATTATATTTTTTACTTTCTCATCAACATTCATTCCCATTTTACCTCCCTTTCTTTAATAAACATTTCAAAAACAAACCTTTAAAAATCGTTTAACAACACACCAATCCAATTACATATATAACCCACCATTTACTCCTATCACCTGACCAGTAATATAATTAGCTTCCTCTGAAGCTAAGAAACATACTGCATTGGCTACATCCTCCGGAGTGCCGAGCTTCTTTATCGGTATCTGTTTAATTAATTCCTCTCTCTCTTTTTCAGGTATTGCATCGGTCATGGCAGTTTCAATAAAACCGGGAGCAACTGCATTAACCGTTATCCCCCGATCTGCATATTCTCTGGCAACGGCTTTGGTAAATCCAATAACTCCTGCTTTAGAGGCAGAGTAATTAGCCTGACCAGCATTTCCCATAAGACCTGTAATAGAAGCAATGTTGATAATCTTACCGCTTTTTTTACGCATCATCACCTTAATAGCAGCTTTGGTAAAATTGAAAGTTCCTTTAAGATTAACTGCTATTACCTGATCCCACTGCTCTTCCTTCATCCTGAGGAGGACATTGTCTTTAGTAATGCCCGCATTATTGACTAAAATGTCCACAGATCCAAAATGCTCAACGGTCTCCTTAATGATTTTCTCTGCATCTTGAACGCTTGTGACATCTGACTTGAGAGCAAGACATTTCCCTCCTGCCACTTCGATCTCATTAGCCGTCTCATTTGCCATATCCAGATTTATATCACACACAACGAGAGATGCACCTTTTCTAGCTAAAAGCATCGCAATAACCTTACCAATACCCTGAGCAGCTCCCGTAACAACAGCAACTTTATTGTTAAATTCCATGATTCTGTCTCGGAAATTCTATAATTTCTTGAAATTCAAAATTATTTTTTGTGATTATTAAAACTTGGCCCACTCATGGAATGATTTTGTTAAGTTATCAAGTTGTTGAGTTGTGAATTAATAACTTTAGGCACTTTAGATCACTTCGAGATCCAATTGCTTAAGTGAAGTTTAAGCTAAGTTCAATTGTTATCCTCAGTTCTGTTGGGATATTTCCTTTAGACCTTTTAGATCCTCCAGGTTTAAAGTTTTTACCTCCTTGGTAATCCTTCTCATCAGACCCGTAAGCACTTTCCCAGGTCCTATCTCAATAACAGTTTTTACGCCTTTAGCAACCATTTCTCTCATAGATTCTTCCCATCTCACGGGGTGATTGACCTGTTTAACCAGAAGATTCTTAATCTCTTCTTTAGAGGGATAAGGCCGTGCATCAGCATTTGAAATTACAGGAATGTGGATATCACATACGGGTACATCTTGCAAGGCTTCTTTCAACTTCTCTGCTGCTGGATTCATCAAGCTGCAATGAAAGGGTGCACTTACCGCCAGCATCACTGCCTTTTTTGCTCCCCGCTTCAGTGCATTTTCAACAGCCCGTGATACGGCTTCAGTATGCCCAGAAATTACTATCTGCCAGGAGCTGTTAAAATTTGCCGGAGAGACGACCTCTTCCTGTGCAGCTTGCCTGCAGATATCTTGAACCTCATCCGCCTCTAACCCTAAGATAGCCGCCATAGTGCCCTCTCCCGCAGGTACTGCCTCCTGCATGAATTTTCCTCTGAGACGAACAATTTGCACTGCATCGGAGAAATTTAAAGCCTGAGCAGTTATTAGAGAAGAATATTCTCCCAAACTGTGACCTGCCAGAAGTACCGGGTTAATACCTGTTTCGGAAGACAATACCCGTAAGGCTGCAATGCTCACTGTCAGGATGGCCGGCTGGGTATTAGGGGTTAATTTTAACTCTTCTTCTGGCCCATTGAAACAAAGGCTGGAAATACTAAACTTTAAAGCCTCGTCTGCTTCTTGAAAAGTCTCACGAGCAACCTTGAAATTATCCGCTAGTTCCTTGCCCATACCTATGTACTGGGATCCCTGCCCTGGGAAAACGAAAGCTGTCTCTGACATTTCTCTCACTGGTATTGCTAATATAATTATATAGACAAGTCTTAAACAAGTTTACATCAATAGCCTGTCATTGCGAGCAAAGCGAAGCAATCTCATGGGATTGCGGAGCCTGTTCCAAGCGAAGTGAGGAATATCGTTCCTCGCAATAACTTTCTTGTATTGTCTTCACCACACTAGCGCTTGCTTGCACCTTCCTTAATAAGATGTTGCCCTATAACATTTCGTTGAATCTGATTAGTCCCTTCATAGATTTGGAGTATCTTGGCATCACGCATCATCTTTTCCACTGGATAATCTCTCATATATCCATAGCCACCAAATATTTGAACCACATCCGTTGTCACCCGCATAGCCACATCGGTAGCAAACAGCTTACTCATAGACGAAACCTTGGATAAATCCTTTGAGTTGTTATCTGCAGTCCTTGCAGCAAGATAAGTTAACGCCCGTGCTGCTTCGATCTCCGTAGCCATATCAGCAATCATATGCTGAATAGCCTGATGGGCAATAATTGGTTTACCAAAAGTTTTTCTTTCCCTGGCATACTCAATAACTGCATCGAGAGCTCCCTGAGCTAATCCTACCCCCTGAATGGCAATACCGGGGCGGGTCTGGTCAAAAGTTTTCATAGTAACAATAAACCCCACGCCTTCTCGACCTATCATATTTTCCCTGGGAACACGGCAGTCCTCAAACACCAATTCCCTGGTAGCAGATGTTCTAATTCCCAGCTTCTTTTCCTTCTTTCCAAAGGTAAATCCTGGTGTATCCTTCTCAATAATAAAAGCACTGGCACCCCGTGCCCCTTTACTCTTATCTGTTTTAGCAATAACTGAATAAATTTCAGCCTCTCCTCCATTGGTAATCCATTGCTTGACACCATTTATTACATACTCATTACCGTCTCTTACTGCTGTGGTACGGATAGCCGCAGCATCGCTGCCAGCACCTGATTCAGTTAAGCCAAAGGCTGCTATCTTTTTCCCTGATGCGATTGGGGGAAGGTATTTCTTTTTCTGCTCTTCATTCCCATGAAGCAATATCGGATATGCACCTAACCCACTTGCAGCAAAAGAGACCGAAACACCTATACAGTACTTGCTAAGCTCTTCAATAGCTAAACAATTTTCAAGATTGCCAAATCCCAAGCCGCCATATTCCTCGGGAATATAAATTCCAAAAAGCCCGGCATCAGCAAGTATGTTCATAATTTCCCAGGGGAATTCCTCTGTTTCATCGAGCTCAGCCCGAACAGGAAGTATCTTTTCCCTTGCAATCTTACTGGTCAATTCCACAATTTCCTTTTGTTCATCAGTAAAACCATAATCCATTATGCCACTCTCCTATATCCGTAGAATAATTTAAATTCATCATCACTTGCAGAAATTGCTTACCACCTCACCAGAGCTGCTCCCCAGGTCAGTCCTGCACCAAAGGCGTTAAAAAGGATCAAGTCACCGTCTTTGATCCTCCCTTCTCTATTGGCTTCATCAAGTGCAATTGGAATAGATGCTGATGAAGTGTTACCATATTTTTGAATGTTGACAAAAACTTTTTCTTCGGGCAGGTTCAATCGTTTCGATATGGCTTGTATAATTCTCAGGTTAGCCTGATGGGGTATAAGGAGGTCAATTTCATCATTCTTTATATTATTAAAAGCTAATGTTTCCAGGACGGACTCCTCCAGCGATTTAACAGCGATCTTAAAGAGTTTGTTACCATCCATTTTGAGATAATGCAGTCTCTTATCAACACTTTCATATGTGGCAGGGATAGCCGTACCACCTCCGGGTTGATAGAGTAAGTCGGAGTAGCTTCCATCTGAATGAAGATGGGTAGACATAACGCCCCTATCACCTTCCTCTCTCACTAACACCGCTGCACCAGCACCATCTCCAAATAATGCGCAGGTTCTTCTATCCTGATAATCGGCTATCTTAGACATATTTTCAGCTCCAACTACCAGGGCCCTCTGGTAATTACCATTCCTAATAAAATTGTCTGCAATAGACAGTGCATAGATGAACCCTGTACAGCCTGCAAAGACATCAAAGGCAGCCGCTCTTTTTGCTCCTATCTTATCCTGAAGCAAACACCCCACAGAGGGGAAGATCATATCAGGGGTGATTGTACCCACTATGATTAGATCCAGCTCTTCAGGAGAAATTCCCGCCATCTCCAGGGCCCTTTGCGCAGCATGGATTGCAAGAGTCGAAGTAGCTTCTCCATTACTGGTAATTCTTCTCTCCTTAATACCCGTGCGAGTAGTAATCCACTCATCACTGGTATCAACTATCTTCTCTAAGTCCTTGTTAGTCAGCACCTTTTCGGGCACATAGGAACCTGTACCAACGATCCTGGCTCTTATCATAACTCAATTTTCCCAAAAATTATAACTGCTAAAAATATCTGGTTACGGTTATACTTCTTCGACTTTTAGCACTTCTCTATTTTTATAGGTTCCACAATGGGGACAGACATGGTGGGGTAGTTTTGATTCACTGCACTGTGGACAGGTGGTTAAGTTCACCTGGGATAGACTATCATGAGTCCGCCGTTTCCTCTTCCTTGTTTTCGAAAGCCTTCTTTTTGGTAAAGCCATTACGATTCCTCTCTTATACTTGGATTATTGTTTTAGAGAAAGCTCTTTAAGAATTTCAAACCTGGAGGAAGTCACCTCTTTTTTTTCACACTGGCACAAGCTGTGATTCAAGTTTAACCCACACTGCGGACATATTCCTTTGCACGCTTCTTGACATAACGGGTATGAGGGGACATTCAAAATGATTTGTTCTCTAAGCAATGGTACGACATCAATGCTATCACCCTGATAGTATGACAAATTCAAATCCGCCTTGTTAATCTCTTTCTCTGGCAAAAGCTCCTTTTCATCTGAAGCACAAAGATTGTAGTGGAATGTTGCCTCAATAGGTAAATCAAAATTATCAAGGCATTTTACACAGTTTGTCCTTACAGTTGTATTGAACAGGCCTTTTAGAAAAACATCCTTCCCCGTCCTGAAAACCTCTATCTGAATACTAATCTCATCAACAGAAGTGAAATCAATGTCTTGTATATCCTTGAATATATTATTAACCCAATCCTTATTCCTGCTGCAGGACAGACGATACCCAGATTCTTTTATTCCATCTAATCTAATCTTAAGATCATTCTTGCTTTTCTCTAATCTGTCCATTTTAGGGTCTATTCATATATTCACAAAATAATCTTTTGTCAATAAAAAACAACATATCTTTATTGTGTATAAAGATATGCAGCAAACAGGATAACTTAAAAAGGCTATCTTGTCAAATTTTTTACCTCAGATTATCCATTTTTATACTTTTCATAAACATTGTTAGAACGCCCGAAAAAGGATTCTTTCTAACAGCGAAAAGCATATTTCAGCCTTTCTCCCTTCTTAAAATATCATTTGTTCCTATTGGCAAATTTGTCCTGATCACAATTTCCTGACCCGGCTGTGCTACCTGGACCATCTCCCCTGCTTCATTCGTTATTTCATCCAGCCTGACATGATAACTATTCAGGTTTTTATTGATAAACTCAACATGTTCACCCTGTATCACTTTATTTCTAACCTGAATTTTAATAAGCTTCTCCGAATGTGAAGAAGACCTCTCCCCTGGCAATGGCACAATTTCCCTCACAACTCCTACAAATTCATGGGTTCTAATATATTCAGAGGTGGTGTAGTTAAAACTCTCACTGGAGGTGGGACCCAGGTAGAACCCGGTAGTGTAGTCTCGGTGACTCAGTTTTTTCAATTCTTCAAGCCACTTGGTCTGGAACTGGTATTTCTCAGGATTTTCTCCATAACAATCCAGTGCATGGCGGTAGACTCGTGTGACACCAGCAACATAGTGAATCCCTTTCATCCTGCCTTCTATTTTGAGAGCATCAATCCCGGATGCTACAATCTCAGGAATGTATTCTATGAGGCAGAGGTCTTTTGAGTTGAAGACATAACTCCCATATTGATCTTCAGTAATGGGAAAATACTCATTAGGACGTTTCTCTTCCGTGAGAGCATATTTCCAGCGGCAGGGATGTGAGCATTCTCCTTTGTTAGGGTCCCTATTTGTAAGATAGTTGCTTAGAAGGCACCTTCCAGAATAAGAGATACACATGGCGCCGTGAATGAATATTTCAATTTCTACTGGTACTCTTTGTTTAATAAGTGCAATATCATGAGAAGAAAGCTCTCTTGAAAGGTTAATGCGTGATATTCCCTGCTGTTTCCAAAAGTGAGCACTTAACCAGTTGGAAGTGCTAAGTTGTGTGCTTAAATGGATAGGGAGATGTGGAACAATCTGCCTGGCTTTAGACACTATGCCAGGATCACTAATAATCAATCCATCAACCCTTAATTCACTCAGACTTGAGAGATAATCAGGAAGATCAACAAGATCATCATTGTGAGCAATGATGTTGACTGCAACATAAACCTTAACCTGGTGCTCACGGGCAAACCTGATTCCCTCTTCCATCTCAGAAAGTGTAAAGTTCCCAGCATAACTTCTCAATCCATACCTTTTACCACTCAAGTAGACAGCATCAGCACCATAGTGAACTGCAATCTTTAATTTTTCTAGATTACCGGCTGGTGCTAAAAGTTCGGGTAGTTTCATGGCCCATTTCTCGGAAGATAGTTGTATCCGCTCAGATCTAACTTGGCACAGAAAAGAGCCTTGATGATAGATGCTTGATGCTAGATAC
>CBDTTR010000010.1:0-20211 GCA_965363405.1 uncultured bacterium
AAAAAGTATGGAAAGGAAAATAAAAATCATCACAGGAAATGTAACAGCGGGAGCGAGTCTTCTCAATACTTCTACTGCTGATGCTGTCTGGAATGCGCTCCCACTTGAATCAACGTGTAATCTTTGGGGGGATGAAATATATTTTACCATCCCTGTATCTCATGATTTGGAAAAGGATGCCTGTGAGGTTGTAGAAAAAGGTGATCTGGCATACTGGCCACAAGGACCCGCATTCTGTATCTTCTTTGGTCCAACCCCTGTAAGCAAGGGGAATGAAATAAAACCTGCAAGTGCAGTCAACGTCTTTGGTAAGGTTTTTGATGACCCTGCAGTCTTTAAGAAGGTATCGTCTAATGCTTCTGTCAGGGTGGAGAAAGCAGAATAATGAAAACAGGGAATAAAATTATTACCCTGTTTTCTACAGGGTTTTATACGGGCTATTTCCCCATTGCACCCGCTACTTTTAGCACCCTTACACTGGGAGTCGCATTTTATCTTCTCATATCACACCTTAATACTTATCTCTACGGGTTGATCACCCTTATACTCTTTTTTTTAGCTGTATGGTTATCAGATGAATCGGAGAAGATCTTTAGCAAGAAAGATTGTAGTTATATTGTTATTGATGAACTGGTGGGATTTTTAATCACCATGTTTCTTTTACCATTTAGCTGGATGAATATTGTGTTGGGTTTTTTCTTTTTCCGTTTCTTTGATATTGTCAAACCTCCACCAGCAAACTTTTTCAACAATAGAAAGAAAGGTGGACTGGATGTAGTCTTAGATGATGTAATAGCCGGCATCTATTCTAATCTATTGCTCCAGCTTGTATACTACTTGTTTCTAAATTAAACGTCTCGGAAATTCTATGAGAGATATTCGGATTTATCCTGAACATGACTTTTCGTTCAGTTACTAGATGCTGGATTAAACGAATGCGGAATTCGGATTGCGGAATTAAGATCCATGATCCAAACTCTGCAAGATTTCGGTTGGGTTTAACGGTTGCGGTTACACAGCTCGAATCGGTATTAGTGGATCGGTTATATGAAAGTAGAAATAATAACCATAGGTGATGAGCTTACTTCTGGAAGCTCTCAGGATACTAATGCTACCTTTATTGCCCATCAACTTCATACCATTGGAATTGAAGTGGTAAAGATAACAACAGTAGGAGATGATACTGAAAAGATAGTGGATGCCTTAAGAAATGTTCAGCAAAAAGTTAGTTACGTTATAGTCACCGGAGGATTAGGCCCCACGGTGGATGACATAACCGCAAAAGCTGCTGCTGAGGCTCTGAGGAGAAAGTTGGTACTTAACAAACTAGCTCTCAAGGCTATTGAAGAACGTTTCATGAAGTATGGTCGTGAGATGAGCCCCAACAATGTGAAGCAAGCCTATTTACCCAGCGACTCGACTATCGTTCCTAATCCCATAGGAACTGCATGTGGATTTTATTTAGCAAGGAGCAACACATTATTCTTTTTCCTGCCAGGTGTTCCCGGAGAGATGAAAAGGATGGTAGAGGAGAGTGTTATCCCTATAATAAAGAAAGAGCAACCAGAGACCACTATTGTAAGTTCATGTGTCTTAAAGGTCTTTGGTAAAAGCGAATCTTATTGTGATCAGGTATTGAGCGATTTGATAAAAAGCGAGAAGGAAGTTGCCTTTGCTTTTTTGCCCCACTATCCTGAAATCAGCCTTAAGCTCACCATGCGTGGCAAAGATGGAAAATATATAGAAAAAAAGCTTAAGGCATTAGAGCGTAAGATTAAAAGCAAAAAATATCTGGGAGATGTTATCTTTGGGAAGGATGAGGAAACCCTGGAAGGGGTTGTGGGTAAACTGTTGAGGTCAAAAGGTGCAACCATTTCAATAGCAGAATCATGCACGGGAGGTCTTATTACCCATCGGCTTACAAATGTCCCTGGAAGTTCAGATTATCTGGAACGATCCCTTGTTGTATACAGTGATAAGGCCAAAAAGGAGTTGTTGAAAGTGCCTGCCGGCATACTCAAACGTCATGGTGCGGTTAGCAAAGAGGTTGCTGAAAGTATGGCAAAGAGGGTAAAAAGTTTAAGCAAAACAACTTTCGGATTGGCAGTAACAGGTATTGCAGGACCTGCAGGCGGAACTCCCGAAAAGCCAGTTGGGACGGTATTTATCTCATTTTCCCACAAGCGACAAGTTATAACTCAAAAGTGCAGTTTCTACGGTGACCGAGAACAGATGAAGTTCATGACCTCCCAATATGCCCTTGATGTTTTAAGGAAATACCTCATTAAAAATTAAATCAGCACTTCAATTTGACAACCTCGCCAGGCTATGATATCTAATTAACAATTGGTGTCGCTTAAAATGAGTGAATGCAAAGATTATAATGTCTCAGATTAGATCGTTTATCGCCATAGAATTACCACCTCAAATAAAAGTTAAAATTGAAGAAATTCAGAATAAACTGAAATCCTCAGGATCAGATGTAAGGTGGACGAGGCTAGAGGGAATACATCTTACGTTAAAATTCCTGGGTAACGTTGAGCAAGAAAGAATACCTGAAATATTAAATATAATTGAGCGGTGTTCCACTGGTAACACCTCTTTTATGCTTGAAGTTTGCTCCCTTGGCGCTTTTCCCAATGAAAGAAACCCCAAAGTGGTCTGGGTAGGTACTAAAGATGATAGTGGTAATTTAGGCAAACTACAAAAAACTTTAGAAAAGGGATTGTCCAACATTGGGTTTAAGGAAGAAGAACGGGCATTCTCTCCTCATCTGACTCTTGGGAGGGTTAAATCCCCAAAAAAGAAAAGGGAATTAGCTCAAAAACTGGAAGATTACAGACAGTGTGAATGTGGAACTTTTGAAGCGAAAGAGGTTTGTCTTCTTAAAAGTGAGCTTAAGCCAGGTGGTGCTGTCTATACTAAACTTAGAACGTTTACACTTCAATAAATAGAACGATGAATCATGAGCAAAAAATGTAACCACAGGGAACTCCGAGAGAGTTTATTTTTTTAAGACTTTGTGAACTCTATGGTGAATTGCAAGGAGGAAGCAAATGATCCAAGAAAACAATAAAAAGCAAGCAATCGACTTGGCAGTAACCCAGATTGAAAAACAGTTTGGGAAGGGATCAATCATGAAGTTGGGTGATGATTATATTGTACCGGACATTCCCATTATTTCAACTGGATCCATAGGTTTAGATCGCGCTCTGGGGATAGGTGGTGTGCCAAGAGGCAGAGTGATTGAAATCTATGGTCCTGAATCATCGGGGAAAACAACCCTCGCCCTGCAGATTATAGCGGAGGCCCAAAAAAATGGTGGGGTAGCCGCATTCATAGATGCCGAACATGCTGTAGATATTGGCTATGCTCAACAGCTTGGTGTTACAACAGATGACTTGTTGATTTCCCAACCTGATACAGGTGAGCAGGCGTTAGAGATATCTGAGATGCTTGTTAGAAGTGGAGCTATAGATATTGTGGTGATAGATTCGGTTGCCGCATTAGTTCCGCGAGCGGAGATTGAAGGCGAGATGGGCGATGCCCATATGGGCTTGCAGGCACGCTTGATGTCACAGGCATTGCGTAAATTAACGGCGGCAATTAGTAAGTCAAGAACGTCTATGGTTTTTATCAATCAAATCAGAATGAAAATTGGGGTTATGTTTGGCAACCCTGAAACAACTACAGGAGGCAATGCTTTGAAATTCTATTCCTCCATCCGATTGGATATCAGAAGAATAGAATCATTAAAGAATGCAGAAGGGATTTACGGGTCCAGGACAAGGGTAAAAGTAGTTAAAAACAAATTGGCACCACCTTTCAAAGAGGCACAGTTTGAAATCATCTATGGAAAAGGAATTTCCAAAGAAGGTGAGCTTATTGATCTTGGGACTGCCAATAACATCATTGAAAAAAGTGGCACCTGGTACTCCTATCAGAATGAACGCATGGGACAGGGCAGAGAAAATGCAAAGAACTTCCTAATCGAAAACCCCAAAATAGCAAATGAGATTGAAAAGAAGGTAAAAGATCAGCTTGGTTTGTCCACTAAAGAGAAAAAAGGTGGGAACAAAGAAGGGGAGAAATGAAATGGAGAAGGCAAATGAGACTGCCTTCCGTTTTTTATCCTATCGTCCTCGTAGTGTGGAAGAAGTCAAGAGGAAGCTTGAAGAAAAAGGCTTTTCCCCTCTAACCATCAAAAAAACACTGGCCAGAGTTAAAGAGCTTGGATACATAAATGATCGTGATTATGCATATGCCTTTGCCTGTTCCTCCATAAAAAACAAACAGTGGGGTACGATGCGTATTCATAGTGCTTTGCTAAGCAAAGGTGTTTCTAGAGAAATTGCCAAACAGACTGTTGCAAGAATAAAAGAAGAATTTGACATAAATCGGGTGGCACGTCAGGCATTTGAAATCAGGTTTGCCCATTTCGGATCTCACAAACAGGTTGATGAAAAAACAAGAAACAGGGCTGTTAACTATTTAAGAAGAAAAGGATTTTGCTGGGATACCATTTATACCGTCATTAAATCTGATCATTGAATTCAGCACCCTGGCTGTAAGAATATATCGAGTATCCAGCAACCGTGAACGACTTAAATAAGTTGACATTCAATAACCTGTCATTGCAAGCGATAGCAAAGCAACCTCATGGGATTGCTTCGTCGCTCACGCTCCTCGCAATGACATTTTATTTTTGTCGTTCACAATAGTATCACTTTAATTTCTACAACTTATCTTATCACCACAGATTTTTTAGCTAAGAGAGAATTCATAGACAATAATGATTACTGCGAGCGAGATTAGAAAACGATTTTTGCAATACTTTGAAAGTAAAGGGCACACACCTGTTCCCAGTTCCTCCCTTATTCCACTGAAGGACCCAACACTTCTTTTCACTAACGCTGGCATGGTACAATTTAAGAGTGTCTTTACAGGCGAGGAGAATCACGACTATACTCGAGCTGCCTCATCCCAAAAGTGCATGAGGGCAGGAGGGAAACACAACGATTTGGAAAATGTTGGTTATACTGCTCGTCACCACACCTTCTTTGAGATGCTGGGAAATTTCTCTTTTGGAGACTATTTCAAGAAAGAAGCAATTGAGATGAGCTGGGAGTTTCTGACTTCAAAAATGAATCTGCCCCCAGAGAAACTGTGGGTCTCTGTCTACCAGGAGGATGATGAAGCTTTTTCAATTTGGCATAATCTAATCGGTGTGCCCGATAAAAAGATAGTTAGGATGGGTGAAAAGGACAATTTCTGGGCTATGGGAGATACAGGTCCTTGTGGACCTTGTTCGGAGATCCTTATAGACCAGGGAGTGGAGATAGGATGTGGTAAACCGACCTGTAAGGTGGGGTGTGAATGCGATAGATTTTTAGAACTGTGGAATCTGGTATTTATGCAATACAATCGCGACGCTAAGGGTGAGCATTCTCCACTGCCTAAACCCTGTATAGATACAGGTATGGGCCTGGAGAGGATTGCCGCTGTTATTCAGGGGGTAAGTAGTAATTATGAAATCGATTTGTTCCAACCTCTAATCCAACAGATTGAAAATATCTGCCACATTAAGTACGGAAGCAGTAGACTGACAGATACCTCAATTCAGGTCATTGCAGATCACATGCGCGCAAGCACTTTTTTAATCAGTGATGGTGTTCTTCCTTCCAATGAAGGGAGAGGTTATGTGCTCCGACGTATCATACGCAGAGCAGCTCGCCACGGTAAAAAATTGAAACTGAATGAACCCTTCCTCTATAAATCCTGTAAAGTAGTGATTCAGGTAATGAAAGATGCTTATCCCGAACTGATCGATTCGCAAGAATATGTTGCAAAGGTGATGCAGGGAGAAGAAGAGCGCTTTGCGGAAACTCTGGATAATGGGCTAAGGATTTTAGGTGATGAAGTTGAATACCTGAAAAAACAGGGTGTAAAACAAGTACCCGGAGAGCTTGCTTTTAAGCTTTATGATACATACGGATTTCCATTGGATCTTACTGCTGATATTGTAAGGGAAGATGGATTTACCATAGATGAGGTTGCTTTCAAACACGCCATGGAAGCCCAAAGAAAAAGAGCGCGTGAATCCTGGAAAGGTTCGGGAGAAGAAGAGATAGATGATGTCTATAAGCAATTGTCCTTCTCTGGCAAGAAATCAACCTTTGTAGGTTATGAACAGATAGCAGCAACCTCTTCTGTTTCAGCCTTAATTAAAGAGGGAAGAGAGGTAGCAACAGCAGCAGAAGGTGATGAGTTAATGATACTCACTGAGCAAACCCCATTTTATGGTGAATCGGGCGGGCAAATTGGAGATGCTGGAGTTATAGAGAACGAAAATATGTCAGTAGAAGTTGTGGATACAATAATGCCCCTCCCTGAAGTCATCCTCCACAAGGGTATTATAAAGAAAGGTTCTTTACACCAGGGAGAATTGGTTAATCTTAAGGTGGATCGTACTAAGCGTACATCAACTGCATTGAATCATACAGCAACTCATCTTCTGCAGGCTGCGCTGAGGCAGGTCTTGGGAAATCATGTAAAGCAATCAGGTTCTCTGGTAACTCCTGAAAGATTTCGATTTGACTTTACTCACTTTAGTGCTGTTAGCAAAGAAGAACTTGACCATGTGGAAGCCATTGTTAATCGGAGAATTCGTGAAAATTATCCTGTGGAAACAAAAATCATTCCCTACCAGCAAGCAATGCAGATGCAGGTGATAGCACTCTTTGGAGAAAAATATAGCGAAATGGTAAGAATGGTTAAAATCGGCACCGTTAGTGTAGAACTCTGCGGAGGAACCCATGTCCATCACACAGGCAACATCGGTTTGTTTAAACTAATCGGTGAAAGCAGTGTTGCAGCGGGTGTCAGAAGAATAGAGGCGCTTACGGGAGAGGAAGCCATCCAATTCATTAAAAACGAAGAAAAAGCATTGGCAGAGTTGAGCAACCTTCTCAAAGCTAAGCCCGATGAGGTAGTAGCCAGGACTTCAAAAATGTTAGAAAAACAAAGGAAACTTCAAAAAGAAGTAGAAACACTGAAAAGCAGAATATTTAGCAGAAAATCTGATACTCTTGTAAGTCAGGCAAGAGATTTGAAAGGAGTCAAGGTAATCGCTACCTGTGTTGAAGCAAGCAATCAAAAAACCTTAAGGGAATTTGCTGACCAAATTAAAGAACAGCTAAAATCTGGTATCATCATCGTGGGTGGAAAAAGTCAGGAAAAGGCTCTTTTAGCTGTGGTGGTTACCAGGGATTTGATCCCTCCATACCATGCTGGGAAGATCATACAGGAGGTAGCAAAGGGTATTGGTGGTAGTGGGGGAGGGAGAGCAGATATGGCTCAGGCAGGGGGTAAAGAAAAGCATAAATTAGAAGAAGCGCTAGAGGCAGCATACAGTATTGTAGAAAAGTTGGTACCATAATTCTTTGTGGTTTATACTAAAAAATTATGAATCTCTTTTTCTTTTGCTTCATTTTCAACTGCTCTTCTTCTTCCGGTTCTAAGGGAATACCCATCAAAAGTTTTGCCTCTGCTCTATACTCGCTCTGAGGGAAGTCTTCAATTAATTTTAAAAGAGTATCCTTAGCTTTTTTTTCTTCATTAAGTTGTTGATAAGTCTTCCCCAGGTAGAAAAACACTTTATCCTTTTCCCTAATGTAAGGATACTGTGGTAGTATTTCTAAAAATCTTCCTTTGGCTGCCCAATATTCTTTGGTTTTGTAATAAAAACTTCCGATGTAGAAATCATGTTCAAACATCCTTTCTCTGCATATTTTGTATTTTCCCATAGCTATACCCGTAAAAGGGCTTGTGGGGTAGTGAGTTATCAGGTAATAGAAGTAATTGGCTGCATTTTCAGCAGGAGTCTGATCCCGGTCAATAAGCTCTATTTGCTTAAAATGGCACATGCCCAGTTGTAAGATGGCATATGGAACATCTGGATTGCTGGGGTGTAGACGCTTAAACTCTTCATAGAAATGAATGGCTTCAACGTATTCAGCCTTGAAATAGTGGATATCAGCCAATCTTAGTTCAGCTATAATGGCATGTTTACTGAGAGGGAATTTGTCTCTTAATTCTGTAAAAGTTGGTGCTGCTTTCCAGTAATCTTTTTTCTTGTAAAGTTCCATTGCCTTGTTGAAAAAATCTTCATCAGTTTGTGGCTCTTTCTTTTTTGAAGTACTGGCACAGCCAATGGATATTATAAACACAAGTGACAAGAAAAAACTCTTTTGTATTAGTAATAACTTGAACATAAAAACCTCTCAAAGATTATAAATGATGGGTCTTTCTTTCTGACGGGATAAAACTTGATTCAATTTTTACACGATAGACTTAATTAAGTCAAGTTACTCCTTTAATGTCTTGGTTTTAAACCTTACTTCATGAATACATAGATATAACGGGAACAGGTAGTTGAATATGTCTTTATTACCAAATTGCTTAGCTACTACCATTGGCAGTTTGCCTCTGGATGATGCCAAAGAAGCAACTAAACTTATCCTGACTTATACTCCCCAGATACCTGCCTGGGTTCAATTGGCAAAACGCCCTAAGGAAGGTATGATTATTCAATTTACTGAAGGTATGCCGGGTCTTAAAAGGTCAAATAAAAAAATATATTTTGACACAGAAGATCCGGGTTTCCAAGATGAGGTCTTGCGATTCTATGAATGCTACCTTGCCGCTGTTGAAGAACATTCTCCCACGCATTTAGAAAAATTCTCTCTTACTTCCCACTATGCTGAAGGGTTTCGCGTTCTAATTGAAGAGCTAAATCACGGTGAATATAATCCAGTCGCAATTAAAGGTCAGGTTACGGGCCCTTTTACATTAGCTACCAGCTTAACCGACCAGGATGGGAAAAGTGCATTTTATAACCCTCAGTTAAGAGATATCATTGTAAAAATGATATCTTTAAAGACAAAGTGGCAGATGCAAAAACTGCATTCTTTCGGCGTGCCTGTTATTATGTCTATAGATGAGCCATCTTTGGTAGGTTTTGGGTCATCTGCCTATCTGGGTATATCTGGAAGCGATATACAAAAAGACCTTAATGAAATAATAACCCTTATTCATAAAGAAAATGGCTATGCCAGTATTCATTGCTGTGAAAATACAGACTGGTCTATGCTCCTTGCAACTGAGATTGACATCTTAAGTTTTGATGCCTATAGCTTTTTTGATAAATTAATGCTATATTCTGAATCATTAAAAGAATTTATTGCAAGAGAAGGCATATTAGCCTGGGGGTTAATCCCAACTTCCCATCCGGAAAAACTGAAAGGAGAAACCGTAGATTCACTCATTAAAAAGTGGCAATCTTGTGTTAAACAACTTGCGGATTACAACATAGATACTGAAAAAGTTGTAAGATACTCTCTTATTACCCCAAGCTGTGGAGCAGGGTCTCTATCCCATGAGGGTTCCGTGAGAGTCTTAAAGTTACTAAAAGATGTATCCGAAGAGTTGAGAAAACTATATTTTGGCCAAATGCCCAGGTAAGTATGAATAAACACATAATGAAAAACCATACAGTTAAGTATGACACCATTTTGTTAGCGGGAGATACCGGAGCAAGCCGCAAGGTGTGTGGTAGGAATAAGTCTTTTTTAGAAATTGATGGAGTTCCTCTATTCCTTTATGTTCTTAAGTCGTTAGAAAAGGCGGATAATATTAATCGAATTTGCCTTGTTGGTCCCAAGGAAAGACTGAACCGGGCAATTGAGAATCATCAGCACTTTTTAGAAAACATAAATGATGTTGCCATACTTGAACAGGGCGAGTCTCTCTATTCCAATGCCTGGGAGTCCTTCCTTTACCTTTATCCTGAGGCTCGTGAAGTTGCCTCAAATAAATCGGTCGATCTGGAAAAAGCTGTGCTCTGTGTTCCAGGGGATATTCCACTGGTTACTCCCCTCGAGATAGATATGTTTATCAATCTTTGTGAAGTTGATAGGTACGATTATTTTCTGGGGATTGCCCCGGCTGAAAGTCTTCGCTGTTTCTATCCTCAAAAAGGTAGACCTGGCATTAAGACAAATTACTTCTATCTCAAGGAAGGAAAATATCGCCAGAATAATCTCCACTTGATAAAACCTCTAAAGGTTAAGAACAGGCACTATATTCAAAAGGTATATGACTATCGATATCAAAAAGATTTGAAAAATATTATAAAAATGGCTACTGAATTTACAAAGGTACATGTGGGACTAGAAGGTTTTTGGTGCTATTGTTTGCTTCATTGGAATCAGTTCCTTTCTCTAATTCATCTGGATCCCCTTACTCTACCCACGCGTAAATTGCTACCCTTGTCGTTTATAGAAAGCTGTGTATCCAGAGTTTTGGGAACTCGTTTTACAAATGTCGTTTCATCCTCAGCTGGTGCTGTTTTAGACATAGATAATGAAAAAGACTATAGAATTATGTGTGAGATGTTTTCGCACTGGAAAAACTATCAGCGTCAGCAAGAAGAAACACTTAAAACAAAACATGAACAGATTCATTTGAATTCAGTGTCCAGGCATGATGCTGCCTAGGACGATTTTTAAATAGATTAAATAACACAGATGAAATCAGCAAGTAAGATTATAAAGACTTTTACTATTGCTCTGTTTGTCACACTCCTTACCAGCGATTATGCCTATGCCTGGGGAGCCGGCATTCACATTATGGAAGGCTCTTACGTTTTGAATCACCTTAGTATGATTCTTCCCTGTATTGCTGAATCATTGAAAGCATTTCCCTACGATTACCTTTACGGTTGCATGAGTGCCGATATCTTCATTGGCAAAGGAAGCAGACGTCGAGATGATCATTGTCATAACTGGTCTGTAGCCATGAAGATGCTGGAGGTAGCTGATTCTCCCTCCCACTTTTCCTTTGCCTATGGTTATCTCAGCCATCTCTGTGCTGATATTATTGCCCACAATTTTTATATTCCCAACCAGCTTTATCTCACCACGTCAACTAAAAAGTTAGGTCATATCTACTGGGAATACCGTTCAGACGCTTATATAGAAAAAAAATATTGGCAATTAGCCAACGAGACCATCTCCAGACGTAACGTGAGCAATGATGAGTTCATGCAAAGGTTTTTCAAAAGCAAAGTCATTTCCTTTCAAACAAAAAAGAAATTATATGTGCGGAGCATTAAACTGTATGATCTGGAACGCTGGCAGGATATGATATCGCTTATATCGAGAAATTCTCGTTGGGATCTTCCTGAAAGCTATATCCTTCACCTCTATAAGCTTTCTTTAAGCCTCATCTTTGATTTTCTTAATCATTTGGATAACAGCATATGTCTGAACTATGATCCTGTAGGCAGTGATAATATCGGGGCTGCTAAGAAGAAACGATACGCTATTAAAAAAGCCCATGGTGAAAGACCCACAGAAAAAGCCTTTTGTATCCCTGCTGAAATTGTAAATCTTTCAAAAAAGACTTATGCAATGTATCTTTAATTGTTAATCCGATAAGGGATTGTAATGCTAAATAGCAAAACAGCAATTACTTTCTGGGGAACGAGGGGCTCTATTCCCTCTCCTGGCAAGGACAAATCGAAATATGGAGGGAACACCTCTTGTGTGGAAGTAAAGTTGCCCAACAATCAGTTGATTATACTTGATGCGGGAACAGGAATCAGAGAATTAGGGAAATCTCTTCTTCATAGAGAAAGGGAGGTTCGTGCTTATATCTTTCTTTCACACTATCACTGGGATCATATTCAGGGCTTACCCTACTTTGCTCCTGCTTATAATGCTGGTAATACACTCACCATTTTGGGTGCAAAGCATCCAAAATTCCCTTTGGAAAATATTTTTTCCAGCCAGATGGAATCCATACACTTTCCTGTAAAGTCCAGCTCTCTTTCAGCACATATCAACTTCAATCAATTATCCTTAGGAAACCATTATGTGGATGACACCGAAGTCAAAATCATAAGAGCTAACCACCCGGGAACAAACTTTTCCTACACATTAAACTTCGATGGTAAAAAACTTGTCTACATGACAGATAATGAGATTCTTCCCCGGCTTACCAAGGCTAAAAGCCATATTGCTTACGAGAGAGAAAAGTTTATTCGCTTTATTCAAGGAGCAGATATACTCATTCATGATGCTCAATATACTGACAGGGAATATCGCATAAAGAAAGGGTGGGGCCATTCTGCCTGGAAAGAAACTGTTAAACTGGCTGTGGAGGGAGAAGCAAAACACCTCCTCCTATTTCATCACGACCCGGATCACAGTGATGCTGTCATTGATTCTTTTGTAAAAGAGTGTAAAGAACAAATAAAGAAACTGAAATCTCCTATGAAATGCTCAGGGGCAATGGAAGGTAAGACTATTACTATTTGAAGAGGGTAAATGTTCCATTTGTGACATTATATTTATTATGTCATTGCGAGGAGCGTGAGCGACAAAGCAATCCCATGAGATTGCTTCGCTATCGCTCGCAATGACAATTCATTTCCTGCAAACTGTTTAATACTCTCATTAATTTTAGTAAGCAGACAGGTAAAAACAGACAAACAATGATAGAGATCTTGACAAATAATTTAGAAGCCGCTATTCAATCAGCCCCTCTGTTGGCTATTCTTATCTCACTGGCAGCAGGTATTTTAACCAGTTTCACTCCTTGTGTTTATCCTCTTATACCTATAACAGTGGGATTTGTAGGGGCTAAAGGGTCAAAAACAAGACTCAGAGGGTTTTATCTTTCCCTTATGTATGTTTTGGGTCTGGCTGTAGTCTACTCATCGCTGGGTGCCTTTGCTGCACTCACGGGAAAACTTTTCGGTCAGATACAAACCAATCCCTGGGCTCATCTGGCAGTAGCTAACATTTGTATAATTTTTGGTTTGGCTATGTTGGATGTGATTACCATTCAATTTACCTGGTTTGACAGATACGGAGTTACTGAGGACAAAACCAAAGGTGGAATCTCTGCTATCTTTCTGGGAGCGGCCTCGGCTCTGATTGCGGCTCCTTGTACCGCACCGGTTCTGGGTATATTGCTTACCTATGTGGGAACAAAACAGAATGTATCCCTGGGAATAGCCATGTTGTTCTTTTATGCCTTTGGAATGGGATTTTTACTTATTCTGATAGGAACATTTGCTGGACTTCTGACCTCTTTGCCACGGTCAGGAAACTGGATGGTTAAGATTAAAAAATGCTTTGGAGTAATGATGATCATTGTGGGTGAGTATTTTCTCATCAAAATGGGGCAACTTATGGTATGAAAGGAGTGAGCATGAACAAAAGAGAATCTCTTGTCTGGCGGTGTATTGTTTTTGTCATTTCCGTTGCCATGTTTCTTACTGGTTGTCCTTCTAATCAGGAGGGGAAACAACAGAACTTAAAAGCTTTCGATTTCTCTCTTAAGACCATAGAAGGGGAAGAGATACAACTGAAGAGCTATCAAGGGGAAAAGATTGTCCATCTGGTATTCTGGGCAACCTGGTGTCCTTCCTGTCTTATGGAGCTACCTAAATTAAAGAATCTTTATTATGCCGCAGAGAATAAACCTTATGAGGTGCTTTCAATTGATGTTGGGCTTAATGATTCTATAGAGAGAGTCAAACAAACTCAGGCAAGATACCAGCTTCCCTATAAAATCCTTTTTGATGGAACAGGAGAGGTGTCAAGAAGGTATGGTATCATTGGTGTTCCTACTCATATAATAATTAATAAGGAAGGAATGGTAATAGATAGATTTAATCAACTGCCTGAAAACCCCAAAACCTATCTTGCACAAGTGTTTTCACAATAGAGACAGTTTCTATTCTTTAAGCTGCTACCGTATCTTTCCTCTTGTGCATGGTAAACTCCCTGGATGCTGGATCTACATCTACTTCTATAAGGTCACCTTCAGAAAAATCTCCTTCCAACAGTTTTAGGGCAAGAGGATCCTGAATTTTTCGCTGAATAGTCCTTTTGAGAATTCTAGCCCCATAAACAGGGTCAAACCCCTGTTCAACCAGTAATCCTTTTGCCGATTCCGTTAATGTAATGGAAAGCTTCTTCTCTGTCAGCCTTTTATTCAAATAGCTCAGCTGAATTTCAATAATCTTTTTGATTTCTTCTTTCCCTAATGAATGAAAGATAATAATCTCATCAACGCGGTTTAAAAATTCTGGTTTAAAAGTTGAACGGACAACTTCCATCACTCTTTTTTGCATTTCATCATAGTCTTTTTCTCCCATATCCTGTATCCATTGGCTTCCCAGATTGGAAGTCATGATAATAAGAGTGTTCTTAAAATCAACGGTTCTCCCATGTCCATCGGTTAGCCTTCCATCATCCAATATTTGAAGAAGAATGTTAAACACCTCAGGATGAGCCTTTTCTATTTCATCAAGTAAGATGACTGAATAGGGTTTTCTTCTAATCGCCTCTGTGAGATAACCACCCTCCTCATATCCAACATAGCCAGGTGGAGCACCTATGAGTCGTGCAACGGAATGTTTCTCCATGAACTCAGACATATCAATTCTTACCATAGCCTGCTCATCATCAAAGAGGAATTCTGCCAGCGCCCTGCCCAATTCTGTTTTTCCTACACCAGTAGGACCTAAAAAGATAAAAGAACCGAGAGGCCGGCTGGGGTCCTGCAAACCGGATCGAGATCTTCTAACCGCATTGGAAACGGCATTGATTGCTTCGTTCTGGCCGACTACTCTCTTCTTGATTCTCTCCTCCATTCTGACCAGTTTTTCCAACTCACCTTCTAGCATTTTAGAAACCGGAATGCCAGTCCACTTGGCCACCACTTCAGCAATATCTTCTGCATCAACCTCTTCTTTAAGCATCTTCTGATTTTTCTGAATCTCATTCAGGTTATTGCTTTCTTTCTGTAATTGTTCTTGAAGCTGTGTTAGGGTAGAGTAGCGAATCTGTGCAACTTTTTCCAGATTGCCTTCTCTCTCTGCCTTCTGTTCTTCCAATCGAGTGTTTTCTATCTGTTCTTGTAATTCCTGTATCTTTTTAATGATTTCCTTCTCCTGTTCCCAATGAACTTTCATGGCTGAACTTTCTTCTTTGAGCTCAGCCAGTTCTCTTTTCACTTTCTCCAGCCTTTCTTTAGAAGCTTTGTCTTTTTCTCTTTTTAAAGCCTCACTTTCGATTTCTAACTGGACTATTTTCCTGTTCACTTCGTCAATCTCTGTAGGAAGACTATCCATTTCAATCCTTAGCTTTGATGCAGATTCATCAATCAAGTCAATGGCTTTATCAGGAAGGAATCTATCTGAAATATAGCGATTGGATAACGTTGCTGCCGCAACAGTTGCCGAGTCCAGAATCTTAACACCATGGTGAACCTCGTAGCGTTCCTTAAGGCCTCGAAGAATCGAGATGGTATCTTCCACAGTAGGCTCGCCAACTATAATGGGCTGAAATCTCCTTTCTAAAGCAGTATCTTTTTCAATGTATTTCCTGTATTCGTTTAGGGTGGTGGCTCCTACACATTTCAATTCACCTCTGGCTAATGCAGGTTTTAGCATATTGGAAGCGTCGATAGATCCTTCGGCTGCTCCTGCTCCTACCACCGTGTGAAGTTCATCTATGAACAATATAATTTCACCACTTTTTTCTTCAATCTCTTTTAAAACTGCTTTGAGTCTGTCTTCAAATTCTCCTCGGTATTTGGTTCCGGCAACCAGGGATCCCATATCCAGTGCAACTACTCTCCTGTTTTTAAGACTTTCAGGAATGTCTCCATTGACGATCCTCTGAGCCAATCCTTCAACAATTGCAGTTTTTCCTACCCCTGGTTCTCCAATCAATACAGGATTGTTTTTGGTCCTTCGGGATAAAACTTGAATGACCCTTCTGATTTCGTCATCTCTTCCAATAACTGGATCAAGTTTGCTTTTACGAGCCAGATCAGTTAAGTCTCTACTGTATCTTTTGAGAGCCTGATACTTTTCCTCGGGGTTAGGATCAGTTACTCGATGGCTCCCCCTTATGCTAACCAGCACATTATACAGATCATCTTTGGTAACACCCAGTGAAGATAATATTTTCGAAGCTTCTCCGCCTTTTTCATCTGCGACAGAGATAAAAATGTGTTCTGTACTTACATATTCATCTTTCAACCTTTCAGCTTCTTTAAAAGCCTGATCCAATACTTTTTTACTGCGTGGAGAAATGTGGGGCTGTCCACCGCCAGCGCCATAAACCTTGGGAATTTTGTTTAGAGCTTCCTCTACCTGTTTTAAAATAACAGGTATGTCAACTCCCAATTTTAGTAATATAGCAGGAACAGTGCCTTCCTGCTGTAACACCAAGGCCATCAGGATATGCTCCGGTTCAATCTGTTGATGGTCATATTTATCAGTAATGTTTTGAGACTCCTGGATAACTTCCTGAGCCTTGATGGTAAATTTATCAAACCTCATAGTGTCAATCCTCCACAATCTATCTTAATAAAAACTTATATTACCACTTAGCCTACTGGATAATCAAATATAAAAATCTGGTTATCCTAAAATATCCAGTTGAATGCCTTAATGAAATTGTTAGCAGTACTGGATTCCCGGTTGCGCGGGAATGACATGTTTTTTCAATCGGTTCCATCCTTGTCTGTCATCCCTGCGAAAGCAGGGATCCAAGAACTAATAGACAACTTGAGTATTGTAGATAATCAAATATAAAAAAATAATGGCTAAAAAAGGGGCAGCCAAAGCTGCCCCCTGGACTTAATTAACTTCCACTGGTATCGATTTTGGTTTAGCCTCTTCTGTTTTGGGAAGAGTAACTTCGAGTATCCCATCTTTGTATTTGGCTTTTATTTTTTCAACATCCACAGTTGAAGGCAGTGTAAAGGAGCGATGGAAACTTCCATATGATTTTTCGATCCTATGATAGTTTTCTTTTTTATCTTCCTTTTCGAACTTTCTTTCACCTCTCAAAGCAATCACACCATCATTAACATCAATGTGTACGTCCTCTTTCTTTATTCCAGGCAGATCTGCTTTGAGGGTAATCTCTTTATCTCCTTCGTGGATATCCACTGCAGGGTAGAATGTACCCAGATTCATCTCTTCTTCCTTACGGGTTGTTGGCAATGTTTCTTCAAACAATCTGTTCATCCTTTCCTGAAGAGTAGAAAGTTCACCAAAAGGATCCCATGTTCTTGGACTCCATCTTATAAGTGCCATTATAATCACCTCCTTTTCGTTAATTTATTTATTCTTTGTCTGCAATGTAAATATAAGCATCATTTTCTTTCTGTCAACATCGACGGCTTTGCAAAAAGTCAAGAATCGTGTCACTCCCGCGAAACCTGTCCTCGACCTGATCGGGGAGCGGGAGTCCATAATAGCCTGAAATAACTGGATTCCTGCTGGAGTTTATCCCGTACTTGATACGGGGCAGGAATGACAAATAAGGGGCAAATTGGATTTTTTACGAGAGCATCAAATTTTATTTTCGATTGCAATAAAAACTTTTTTTGGTATTATCAGGTCATTCGGCAAACGAGTGAAAACCAGGTAGCAAATACTTATGCTTAAGAATTTCTTTGAACCTAAATCCGTTGTGGTACTGGGTGCTTCTGCAACCCCGGGTAAGGTTGGATACGATGTCCTTAAGAACCTTATTAAATCCAAATATAGAGGCAAAATATTCCCTGTCAACCCAAAATCCTCAGACATTCAAGGTTTAAGAGCATATCCCAGCATCTTAGATATAAACGAGGATATTGACCTGCTAATCTATATTATACCTCCCCAATTCATTCTCAAAACTCTTGATGATTGCAAAAAGAAGAATATAGATTCCATTATTGTTATATCTGCTGGTTTTAAAGAAACGGGGTCAGCAGGTGCCAAAATTGAAAGAGAGATGCTAATAAAAGCAAAAGAGATGAATATTCGTATCCTGGGTCCCAATTGTTTAGGACTGATTGATACGTCCTCTCGTCTTAATGCTACGTTTGCTCCAGGTATGCCTTCTGAAGGTAATATTGCATTCTTTTCCCAGTCAGGTGCCCTTTGCATTGCCATACTGGACTGGGCTTTGGGTGAGGGTATTGGTTTTTCCAAGTTTATAAGTTTGGGCAATAAATCTGATCTGGGGGAAATAGACTTCCTGAAATTTCTAGCCGATGATGAATCCACTAAAGTTATTCTGGGATATTTGGAGGGTATTGAAGACGGAAGAGCTTTTATGCGTGTAGCTCGAGAAGTTTCCAAAAAAAAGCCTGTTATTATTACTAAATCAGGTGGAACTTCAGCGGGTGCTAAGGCTGCTTCCTCCCATACCGGCAGCCTTGCTGGTTCTGAAAAGTCGATTAAAGCTGCTTTTCATCAAGCAGGGATTATCCGTGCAGATACGGTTAGCGATCTTTTCAATTATGCACTCGCTTTCGCCTGCCAGCCGATTTCCAAGGGGTCTCGCATTGCTATCCTTACCAATTCAGGTGGGCCAGGAATAATGGCTGCAGATGCTATAGAACAATATAAACTCAATCTAGCATCGTTTTCCAGAGAAACACAGGAGCAGTTACGATCTTCCCTTCCTACGATTGCCTCCATCTACAACCCGGTCGATATCATTGGTGACGCTGATGCAGACCGCTACGGCAGTAGTCTGCAGTTAATCTTAAACGATCCCAATGTGGATGGCGTTCTGGTCATCCTTACCCCGACCGCCGTAATCGATGTTAAGGGGACAGCTGAAAGGGTTGCCAATCTATCCTCAACGAATGGCAAACCGGTGTTGGCTTCCTTCATGGGTAAAGTAAGTGTAGAAAAAGGGATCAAGGTGCTTCAGAGGGGAAAAATTCCCAATTATAACTACCCTGAAAGTGCCATAAAAGTATTCCGAATTATGTCGGATTACCAAAACTGGCTGAATACCCCGGACTCTTCTTATCAAACATTCAAAGTAAGGAAAAAAAGGGTGGCAACGATCTTTGCAAAAGCCAGGAAAAACAATTTACTCAAATTGGGGGAACAGGAAGCCAGGGAAGTTATTTCTTCTTATGGTTTTAAGGTTCCCAAAAGCATTCTCGCATTGACTTCCAAAGAAGCCGTTTTGGCGGCAAAACAGATTGGATATCCTCTGGTTATGAAGATTGTTTCACCGGACATTCTCCATAAAACTGATGTGGGAGGTGTAAGGGTTGGTATTGAAAACGCCCGACAAGTTAAAGATGCTTTCTTTGAAATAACCTCGAAATCAAGACAGTATCTGTCAAGTGCAACCATTCTTGGTGTTTCTATCCAGGAAATGGTGGCAGGAGGGAAGGAGGTTATTTTAGGTGTAACCAAAGATCCCCAGTTTGGCCCCCTTATAATGTTCGGCTTGGGTGGCATTTATGTGGAAGTCTTGCAAGATGTTTCTTTCCGAATTGCTCCTTTAAGTGTGGAGGATACGGACGAGATGATTAGAGAAATTCATTCCTTTCCTTTGTTGAAAGGGGTGAGAGGGGAACAACCCACAGATCTTGCTGCGCTAAAAGAGTACCTTCTCCGCTTGTCTCAACTGGTTACCGACTTCCCGGACATCGTTGAATTGGATATTAATCCGTTGATAGTTAAAACAGAAGGAGAAGGTGCTTTTGCGGCAGATGCAAGAATTACTTTAGAGGAGGGTTAATCTTATGTTACCTTTACTAATTGAATCAACCGAAAGCTATGCAGGGAAAAGCCTGATATGTCTGGGGCTGGGCCTTAAATTTCAAAAAGATGGATTTAAGATTGCCTACCTGAAACCCCTGGGGAAAGCACCCGTAAAGATAGGAAAAATCATTACGGATGAAGATGCTGTGTTCATACAGGACGTCTTCCATTTGGACGAACCTTTGGAACAACTGTGTCCTGTTGTGGTTACACAGGACCTTATCATGGATGCTTACGATGGAAAAGTGAGCGGATTGGAAAAGAAGGTTATCGATGCCTATCAAAAGATATCCCGGGGTAAAGATATCGTTTTGATAGGAGGAGCGGGTAGCCTGCATGAAGGAACTCTTTTGGGCCTATCCAGTATCCGTGTAGCCAGGGATTATCAGGCAAAAGTTATCCTGCTGGATAACGCCGAGCATGAAATCAATGTAGACTGTATTATCCGGGCGAAGGAGGGATTGAAGGATAGTCTTATCGGCATTGTGCTTAACCGCGTTCCACCCCACAGGATCGATTTTATCAAGAAGAAGGTTGTCCCATTCTTTAAGAGGCGG
>CBDTTR010000011.1:0-19295 GCA_965363405.1 uncultured bacterium
GTGTCGCATCTTAAGGGCTTGTTACCCAAATCCGTTTTTGAGCGTTTCATAGAAAATATTCATTGCTTTCTAATTCCAAGCTGCTGATTTTATGGGGGCTACCACTCCTTATCCCGCTCAAAGATACATGTTATCAATCTGATATTGGGAACAGCAGCAAAGCTATTTTAATCCAAACTTCATCAATTGCTGGTTTTCGGTTTTACGACGGGGAACACATATGGGATCAGTTGTCCATAGGAAATGTACTTCAGCTGATTCGAGAACCGGATAACCCTTACGATGAAAACGCAGTTGAGATCCATTGGAGAAACTTCAAATTAGGCTATTTGCCCCGTGTCGAGAACACCGCTATTGCCCAGATGATGAACCAGGAACAAGAAATTAGTGCTAAGATTTCAGACAAGAAGAAAAGCTTTAATCCCTGGGAAAGATTGGCTATAGAAGTTTGGTTGCAAATTTGATACAATAAAAAAAGGAGGTTAAACCAATGAAGGCCATTTGCATCTCCTTTAAGCAAATGCTGTTGCCAGCCCCCGCATGCATGAGCGTTATTAAAAGGAAAACTATACACATTACAAAAACACTCATTCGTTTCATTTGAAAACCCTCTCATTGTTTAAGTTCAAAGCCTGTATTCACACATCTTATGTGGCATATCTCAAATCTTTAAAAGAACGATATTGATAGTACCCATATAACAAAAATTACTTATCGTATGAACGAAAGATTTATTTAATTTCGTTGACAGACAAGAGGTTATTTCTTATGCTAATTTTCCTAAAAAAAACAAGTTTTTTAGGGAGTTAATAAACTTAAACAGAGTAATTTTTTACAAAGGAGGAGATTATGAATAAACGATTATACCAACTTCCTTTAATTATTATGGTGTGTGTTACGTTAGGCATGATGATGGGCTGTGGGGCAAAAGTCAAACATTCCGGCTTCTTGAAGGATTACCCTGATTTTAAACCGGGTCCTGAAGGCGGTCTTAACTGGGTCTATCTAAAGAAGGATGTCGATTTTGGCAAATACAATAAGGTCATGATCGATTTTGTCCAGTTCTGGTTTAAAGATGGTACGAATTATAAGGGCATCCATATCCAAGAACTGAACGAACTGGCAGATGCCTTCAACAAGGCAATGACAGATGCCCTCGAAGATGCATATCCATTGGTGGATGAACCTGGCCCTGACGTATTGCGAATTCGGTTTGCCGTTACGGATGTGGTCCCGAGCAGACCAGCGTTGAATACCATAACCGCCATTACACCAGCAGGTCTTGCGGTCAGTACCGTAAAGAAAGGGGTAAGGTGCACCCATACCTTTGTGGGGGAGGCCTCTATGGAAGCGGAAGTCCTCGATTCTCAGACTAGTGCACGACTAGGAGCGGCCATAGACAGAAAGGCGGCTGCGAAATATAAGGTGGTTAAGGGAATGAGCAAATGGGGGCAAGCAGAAGACGTCTTCAACTTTTGGGCAAAACGGCTGCGGAAATGGCTAGATGAAGTGCATGGCAAGTAGCGGTACTTATGTGAAGTCCCGCGCCCAACTCTGCCCACTGACCGTACAGAAATCGGTTCGGGACGGGCGCTTTCTGTGAGATTTGCCAGGCCATCATTTGGTCCGGAGGTACTTCCCAGCCGACGCAGGCCATACGTTCACCTGCCCCCCTTTATATTCATTGACGTATCTAAGTATTTCTATATATTAATTATTGATCGGGTACAGGACACATATAAATATTTTATGGAGGTCACATGAAAAACATTTGGATTGTTGTGATCCTACTTTTTTGTTTTCCTCAACGTGCGCCATGTGACATGTTTGGAACAGCAGCACCTGATTTTTCTTTAAAAGATTTAGAGGGTAATATCGTCTCCCTGTCTCAATTTTCTGGTAAACCGGTACTGCTTATTCACCTGAATACATACTGTCATACATGCCGAGAAGAAGTCCCACTCTTTAACAAAATATACCGCGAGCACAAAGATATACAGGTTATTGCTATTTTTATTGGCAACGATAACGAAGAGACCCGAACATTTAAAAAGAGTTTCAAGGCAGAATTTATGTTGCTCCCAGATCCTCAACAAGAAGTCTACAAAAAATATTTTGTTCACAGGGTACCGCTCGTCGATGTTATCGATAAAACAGGAACCATCAGGTACCGGGGGAAAATTGGTGTTTATGCAGAGTTTGCATCTGTTATGGAAAAGATAATAAAAGAAAAAGAGGTTGTTGGTGCAAGCCTCTGGAATAAACCCCCAGACTTTACCCTTGTTTCAACCGAAGGGGAATCTTTCCATCTCTATGATAGTATTGGAGAAAAAACTATTTTAGTCACCTTCCTGTCGGTACGTGATATATTTACACGGCAGATTATTGAAGTTATGAAATCTGTATACAGCAGATACAAACGGGAAGACATAGAAATACTGCGCATCGCCGTCAAAAACAACCGTGAAGAAATAACGAAATTTAAAAAAGACTATTATGTCAAATTTCCCATTTTAGTGGATGAGCGGGGTGACGTTGCAAAGCTCTACAATGTCACCGAAATTCCAACGACCTTTGTAATAAATAAAAAGGGTAAGATTAGATATGTGAACACGAAGACATCACTGGATACCTTAAACGCTGTTTTAACGAAGCTTAAGAGTTACTTCCGGGAAGATCTGCCAAAGGAATTATTAATGAACTATCTCGGGAAAGTTGCCCCCGGTGTGAAAAAGTTTAAGAAAATTATTATAGGTGACAACCAGGTTATATACGTAGGCACCTCAGAAGACAATACAAAGATTTTAATTCGTGAGGTTTTTAAGGATGTTTTGTGTGATGTCTGTACAAATGTCCATTTCTTATACTCTTTTGATCCGAAAGGTCAGATAAAAAACATTGTCTTAATTGAATCAATTGATCTCTATGGAGAGCCCATTGATGCAGAGAATTTTATTCAGAGAGTCATTAAGAAAGCACATCAAAAACTACCCTTGAAATTGAGAAAAGATATAGACGCTTTAACAGGAGCAACACAATCATGTAAGTTAATCTTAGAAGGATTGAATGAAACACCAAAGATACTGGAGTCTCTGGGAGAATATAGAGCGGTTTTAGATGAGATGCCTCAATAAGGAGGGGTCGGGGTCGTGAGAATGCTTTAGTAAGTCCTAAGATACCTAGGGGACATCCAGAAAGAAGACAATCGGAGAGTTGAGAGAGAAGTTGATTTTTACAACCTCGATGTCATCATTTCTGTTGGTTACCGGGTCAAATCACAGCGGGGCACCCAATTCCGCAACTGTAGTAAACAACGTGTTTTTCTTCCTCTTGAAATCCGCAAACAAAATGATTTTACAATTGTTTGCGGATTTAATCTTTAAGATTTACATGAATCCTCTTTGTGGTGTGATGAGTATAGAAAAATTTGGGGTCAGGCAAATGCAATAAGGGATAAGGTTGTCTTTTTATGCATAAACAAACAAACGTCTCGATGGAACCGCCCAGATATTTGGTTCTGACATTTTTTATTTCATCCCCCAGATAAACAACCAGCCGGCCACGCCATTCATTGCCAATAAGGGAAGAAACTTCCTTCATTACCGGATATCTGATGGGACAAGCCTCTGGCGGCTTTTTGTTTCCATGAAAACAATACCAAATATCAAGGGGTTTGGTGGGTCAAGAGAAAATGAGACTTCAATATGGATTACAAGGAAGAATTGAAAGAAAGATATTCATTTCATTGGACCTCGAGAGCGGGGAATATTTCCCCAGCGGGGATGTTTTCCCCAAAAACTGAAGGGGTCAAAGCGTGAGATATTCTGAAGGGCTAAATCGATAAAGATAAAACAGTTTTTATATTCGCCACCGTTATTTTTTTATAATTGTTGGTAAAAAAAGAAAAAAATTGGATGCAAATATTATTAGCTGAACTCACTTTGGTTATTTTAAACTTTAGGTACTTTAGTTCACCCAAGTTGTTGGGTATATTTCCCCCATTTTCACCTCTCTCTTTACCTACTCGATTTCTCACCTCTGCTTGAAATTTTATCCACTAACAAATTGCTTTTACTTGTCTTTTTATTGCTGTGGGATATTTTAGGTGTGGCGATTATCTTTTGGTATGTATTTTGTAGATAATCAGCTTTATGGAAAGCGAAAAAAGAATTCTCGTAGTTGAACCGAATCAAGAGATAGCGAAAAAACTGTATCAGGTTTTTCGAAAAGAGAGGTATGTGGTTAATGTGACCGAAAAGGCATCAGAAGCCATAAGAAATATTCAACAAGAGCATGTCTCAGTTTTGGTCCTGGATGTGGGGGTTAAGGATATGGCCTGGAATGAGGTGGTTCCTATAATTAAGGGGTTTGCCCCGACATTGCCAATTATTATGACTTCAGACCTTAACACACCGGAACTCGAAGCCAGCATCCTTCACCATAAAGCCTTCTACTACCATGTGAAATCGTTTGGAGTTGATGAATTGCTGCTGGCAGTTCGAAATGCTGTTGAGAAGCCAGTGACCAACACACAAAAATTCCCAAGACAAGAGGAGGCACCATGAGTTTCCAAGAACTTTTAGATAAAGACCAGTTTTTAATCATTGCTGAACTGGAACCTCCTAAAGGAGTAGACACTTCTGACCTTTTGAAGCTCGCCGACAACTTGCGGGGACGGGCACATGCAGTGTTGGTCCCTGAGATGAGCGGAGCCATTATGAGAATGGGGTCTATTGGAGCTTCCTATCTTTTGAAGCAAAAAGGGATAGAAGCTATAGTGAGCATGAATTGCCGGGACCGCAATAGATTGGCGCTTCAGGCTGACATGCTGAGTATCTTTTCATTGGGATTAGAAAATTTGTCTGTAAGCGAGGGAGATGAGATCACCAGCGGCGATCACATAGAGGCTAAGCCGGTAAATGACCTGGATGTAGTTAGCATGTTGGAAGCCGTTAAAAAGTTGCAGAAGGGTATCGACCTGGCAGGAAATGACCTTTCAGGCATTCCTCAATTTTGTGTCGGATCTGAGGTGAATGCCGGTCTTACAGGTGGGGCTCTCGAAGTGGAAGTGATGGAGATGGAGAAAAAAATCAAGGCGGGGGCAAATTACTTTTTCACTCCTACCATGTATGACTTGAAAGCATTAGAAAATTTCGTGAAAAAAGTTGCTCCTTTTAAGGTTTCTGTCTTTCCACGGGTTACTATTCTTAATTCGGTGGGTATGGCCCGGTTTATGTGCCGACACATGGATGGAGTGCTGATCCCCGAAGAGGTGCTTAACAGGTTGGGCAAGGCTCCTGACAAAACAAAAGAGGGGATTGCCATTGCGGCTGAAACAATCCAAAAACTTCAGAATATATGCCAGGGGGTTCTTCTGGTTGCCATCGGTGGTCAGGAAAGACTGGCAGCGGTGGTGGATCAGGTGGGATCGTTAACTGCTTAAATCATTATGATTCTTAGAGGAGATTGCTTCACTCCGTAGGAAATGGCAGGATGTGGTTCTTTCAAGACTGTAGGATGAAGAGGTAAGGGATGGAACTGACAGGAGACAAGAATTTCAGGGATGTTGTGGTTGATGCGGTTGGAGAGGAGATCTTCACCTGTTACCAGTGTTATAAATGTTCTGCCGGATGTCCGGTTTCCTTTGCAATGGATATGCTTCCCCATCAGGTTATACGATCGGTGCTGTTTAATCAGAAGGAGAGAGTTTTATCTTCCAGGACGATTTGGGTCTGCGCAGCGTGTGAGACCTGTACGACTCGTTGTCCCAATGAAATAGAGATTGCCAAAGTGATGGATGTCTTAAGGCAGATTCAGCAAGAAAGTGGTAAGCAAGCAAAAGAACAGAAAGTTCCCATCTTCCATAAGGCATTTCTCGATTCCATCAAGAGGACAGGTAGGGTCCATGAATTGACCATGATTAGAAATTATACTCAAAAGAGTGGTGAATTGAGGGAAAAGCTCAAAACAGGGGAATGGAAAAACGATGTAAAATTGGGAATAAAAATGTTTTTGCGTGGCAAGCTTAAAATTATGCCTCCTAAATGTGGTGGGGTTAAGGAAGTGAAAAAAATATTTGAACAGGCAAAGGAGCATAAAAAAGCATGAAGATTTCCTTCTTCCCTGGCTGTTCACTTGAAGGAACTGCCCGGGAATACGGTGAATCAATCGAAGCGGTCTGCAAAAGTCTCGACATAGAATTGCAGGAGTTATCAGACTGGAGCTGCTGTGGTGCAAGCTCTGCACATTCTACCAATGAGTTTCTTTCAGTCGCACTTCCAGCCCGAAATTTGTCTATAGCAGAAAGAAAGGGGCAGGATTTGGTGACGCCCTGTGCTGCCTGCTTCAGTCGTCTTAAGGCAGCGGAGAAAGCCTTAACCTGCGAATCAAAAGTCGATGTGGGAATCCCTTTTCAGGGAAAAATAAACATTCTCCACATGCTGGAATTTCTCTGCCGGGAAGAGTTCTCAGAGAGCATTAAGAAACAGATTAAAAGACCACTAAAAAACTTAAGAACAGTGAGTTATTACGGTTGCCTGCTGGTTCGCCCCCCCAGGGTGACTGATGCCGGGCACTGGGAAGATCCCCAGGCAATGGATATTCTTATTTCCCGGCTTGGAGGGGAAAGTGTTTTTTGGCCATATAAAACGGAGTGCTGTGGAGGAAGTCTGGTTTTGACCAGAGTGGATATTATACACAGGTTGAACGGCAGGTTATTGGATATGGCCCGCGAGGCAGAGGCTGACTGTATCGTTACAGCCTGCCCCTTATGTCAGGCCAATCTGGATACCAGGCAGGAAGAGATAGGTGTCGAAAAAGGGACAAGGTATGATATCCCGATTTTCTATTTTACCGAACTTATGGGACTGGCCTTCGGCAGTAAAGAGATCGGGAAATGGTTTTCTCGTCACTTTGTGGACCCAAGGCCACTGCTTGAGTCAAAGGGACTGATTTGATGAAAAGATTAAGGAATTGTGGACCTTCTCGTTTCGGATTGCTGATTTCAGATTGCGGAGTTTAAATCCAAAATCCCAAATCTGAAATCTAAAATGCTAGTGCTGGGTGTTGGATAAGACAATTTAGGAATTCAGGAATTGTGGATCGAGAATCAAAAGGTTGTCTTTAATCCCTGAATTCCCGAATCCCTCAATTCCTAAATTAAACAATGGAGTTATTGATGAACTCTACTGAAGAACAAGATAATAAAAAAAGCAATTCACCGCCCGTTGGAGCCGTAATGGTTGTAGGAGCTGGGATTGGAGGTATCCAGGCCTCTCTGGATTTGGCAAACAGTGGATTTAAGGTCTATTTGGTTGAGAAAGAACCCACCATCGGTGGAAGGATGGCCCAGCTGGACAAGACATTTCCCACCAATGACTGCTCCATGTGTATCATTTCTCCCAAGCTGGTGGAGTGTGGGGGGCATCCCAATATTGAGAACCTCACCTATTCAGACCTCATTGATCTAAAGGGAGAGCCGGGTAATTTTAAGGCATCTATCAGAAGGAGGGCAAGGTCGGTCGATGAGTCGCTCTGTACGGGTTGCGGTGAGTGTATCAACCAATGTCTGGTAAGAAACAGGGTGTATCTTGATGTTAAGGTGGTTGAACCGGTCTTGCCGGAAGACGAGCGGATGGCGGTTGATGAAATTCTGGATAAACACAAAAAAAGCAGGAGCCCCTTAATCCCCGTCCTTCAGGACATAAACAGCCACTTCAAATATTTGCCGCCGCCCGTTCTTAAATATGTCGCGTACAAACTGAATGTCTCACTTGCCCACATCTTAAGGGTTGCTACGTTCTATGCCTTCTTTAGCCTGGAGCCTCGTGGGAAGCACATAATCAGTGTCTGTATGGGTACGGCATGCCACGTACGGGGCGGGGAGAGGATTTTAGAGAAACTGGAAGATGAATTGGGCATCAAGCACGGCCAAACCACCGAGGATAAAAAATTTAGCCTGGATATGGTACGTTGTATTGGGTGTTGTGCCCTGAGCCCTGTCATCCGGGTGGACGAGCGCGTCTATTCCCGGGTACGTTATAACACGGTTATGGATGTTGTTTCGAAGCACGGATGAGGAGAAACACGGATATGCCCCTTCTAACGAAAAAAGATCTGGATGAGATAAAGGAGAAAGGTCTTAAATCAAGTTATCCCGAAAGGACCAAGGTTGCCGTTGGCATGTCCACCTGCGGAAGGGCATCTGGCGCGGAAGAGGTGCTTCAAGCCATCGAAAAAGAGTCCCGTTCTCTTGGCCTTGACATCATGGTGACCTCTACCGGATGTATGGGGCTTTGTCAGAGAGAACCTCTGGTTGACGTCATAAAACCCGGATGGCCGAGAATCGTCTATCAACAGATGGACGTTAAGAAATCCAAAGAGATTGTTGCAGCACTTGCTGAGAATAAGATAATCCCCAAGTATGCACTTTGCAAAATTGAAGAAGAACCTCACCTGTTTGAAAATACGACCCATGCGTATAAACTTAACGGATTGCCTGAAGGTATGGGAAACGTTCCCCCTTATAAAGACGTTCCATTTTTTGGAAAACAAAAAAAGAGGGTGCTCCAGGGTTGTGGGACTCTAAACCCGGACAAGGTTGAGGACTACATCGCTTTTGGCGGATACACCGCCCTGTTTAAGGCATTAAAAGAGCTGGATCCGAAAATGGTTATTGATGAAGTTACGACATCCGGGTTAAGGGGTCGGGGGGGAGCGGGATTTCCCACCGGAAGGAAATGGGATTTCTGTCGAGAGGCAAAGGGGGAGCCAAAGTATGTGATATGCAATGCCGACGAAGGTGACCCTGGTGCCTATATGGACCGTAGCATTCTTGAGGGCAGTCCCCACCAGGTGATTGAGGGAATGATAATCGGGGCCTATGCGATTGGTGCCAGACATGGGGTCGTGTATGCCCGGGCCGAGTATCCCCTTGCCATAGAGAAACTCACCCTTGCCCTGGAACAGGCGCGCGGGCTTGGATTGCTGGGAAATGATATCCTTCATTCTGGCTTCGATTTTGATGTTTCTATAGAACGTGGATCGGGGGCATTTGTGTGCGGTGAGGAAACGGCCCTGATCGCCTCTATCGAAGGTACGACGGGTGAGCCCAGACAACGACCCCCTTTCCCCGCCCAAAAGGGGCTCTGGGGAAAACCCACCAACATCAATAACGTTAAAACCTGGGCAAATATTCCCCTTATCATTGCCCGTGGCGCGGATTGGTTCAAAGAGATTGGGACGGAGAAGAGCAGGGGAACGATGATCTTCTCCATGGTGGGGAAGGTTAAGATGAATGGTTTGGTAGAAGTCCCTATGGGAATGACCCTTAGGGAACTGGTTTTCGATGTCGGGGGAGGAGTACCGGATAAGAGGGCGTTTAAGGCGGTACAGACAGGTGGACCTTCTGGAGGTTGCATACCGGATTCTCTCATGGATTTGCCCGTTGACTATGACAAGCTGGCAGAGGTGGGTTCTATTATGGGTTCAGGTGGCATGGTGGTAATGGATGAGACTGCCTGTATGGTTAATGTTGCCAAATACTTTCTTGCCTTCACCAAAGACGAGTCCTGCGGGAAGTGTACACCCTGCCGCGAAGGGACCAAAAGGATGCTCGACATACTGATCGATATTACCGAAGGCCGCGGGAGAGAGGGCGACATTGAACTCCTGGAGGATATGGGCAGGATCATTATCGATTCCGCCCTGTGTGCCCTGGGAGGAACCGCACCCAACCCTGCCTTGACTACCATCCGCTACTTCAGGGATGAGTATGAAGAGCATATCAAAAACAAGAGGTGTCCGGCGGGTGTCTGCAAAGGGTTATTTGAATTTTTCATCGACCCGGAAACGTGTATTGGTTGTGGCCGATGCCTTAGAGATTGTCCAAGCAATGCCATTACCGGTGAGAAAAAGAAAGCACACACGTTGGATGCTGCCAAGTGTATCCAGTGTGGCATATGCAGGGAGACTTGCCCATCCAATGCTGTGAGGGTTAAATAGATGGTTTCAGGTAGTAAAGAGGGAGCGTAAGGTCAATGGTTAATCTAACAATTGATGGTAGAAAGGTTGAGGTAGAAGAGGGCACCACAGTCCTTAAAGCGGCGGAAAAGCTGGGTATTAAGATACCAACTCTTTGCTATTTTGAGGCACTCACTCCTCAGGGTGCCTGCCGGCTCTGTGTAGTTGAAATCGTGGGCGGTGCGAGAAGGGGACTGTCCGCATCCTGCGCCTATGTGGTGGAGGAAGGACTTGAGGTAAGGACGGATTCAAAGCGGGTCATTGAAGCAAGAAAACTGGTTATCGAACTACTCCTCTTGCGCTGTCCGGATGTACCAAAGATACGGGAGTTGGCCGAAGAGATTGGAATCGATCGGGCAAGGTATGAGCGATTTAAACCGGAGGAAGAAAAATGCATCTTATGTGGACTCTGTGTACGTGTATGTCAGGAACTGATGAAGGTCGGTGCAATCAACTTTGTCAACCGTGGCTCCAGCCGAAAGGTATCCCCACCATTTGATGAATACTCGAGCGTGTGTGTTACCTGTGGGGCATGTGAGGTGGTCTGCCCTACAGGGGCTATTAATCTTGATGAAATCACCAAAAATATACCGAGGCCAATAGAAGCCGATTTCGATGAGCGATTGGCCACAAGGCCTTCTATCTATCTGCCATTTCCTCAGGCCGTTCCCAAAGTGCCGGTTATCGATCGGCAAACATGTATGCACTTCTTAAATGATGCATGTGGGGCGTGTGAGAGCTTTTGTGGACCCAAGGCCATTAAATATGACCAGGAAGATGAGGTGCGCGAGCTTGATGTGGGGTCTGTTATACTCTCCCCTGGCTTTGATGTGACAGATCCTTCGATACGAGAGGAATACGGGTATGAACTTTACCCCAATGTGGTAACCAGCATGGAGTTTGAGAGGATTCTTTCCGCATCCGGCCCCTATCAGGGACACATCCAACGTCCCTCCGATAACTCAGATCCTGAGAAGGTCGCCTGGATTCAGTGTGTGGGATCCCGGGATAACTCCTGCAATAAGGGGTACTGCTCTTCCGTCTGCTGCATGTACGCCACCAAAGAGGCCATCATTGCCAAGGAACACAGCCCTGATATCAAACCAACAATCTTCTATATGGATATCCGGGCACACGGAAAAGGCTTTGATCAGTATTATGAAAGAGCCAGGGATGATTATGGTGTTCGTTATATTCAATGTCAGGTTTCAAAGATCGTGGAGAAACCGAAATCGAAGAATTTGATGATTGCCTTCATTGATAAAGAAGGGAAGGTGGTGGAAGAAGAATTTGATCTGGTGGTGCTCTCACTGGGGATGACCCCGTCCACGTCTTCCCGCGAACTGGCTGAAAAACTGGGTATCGAAACGGATTCCTACGGTTTCTGTCAGACGGATTCATTAAACCCCGTAAAAACTTCGCGGCCGGGAGTTTTTGTGTGTGGGGCCTTTGAGGCGCCCAAGGATATTCCGGAGACCGTATCACAGGCCAGTGGATCGGCGGCATTTGCCTCAGAGCTTATTTCTGAAGCAAGGGGAACGTTGATACGTGAAGAAGAATTTTCCCCCGAGAGGGATATAAGCGGTGAAGAACCCAAGATCGGCGTTTTTGTTTGCCACTGCGGAATCAATATCGGCGGAGTGGTTGATGTGCCTGCGGTGAAAGAGTATGCCAAGAGCTTGCCTCACGTGGCCTATGTGGATGAAAACCTTTATACCTGTTCTCAGGATACCCAGACCAAGATTAAAGAGGTAATAAAAGAGAATAACCTTAATCGGGTGGTGGTTGCCTCCTGCACGCCCCGTACCCATGAGCCCCTCTTCCAGAAAACCATACGGGAGGCAGGGCTAAATAAATACCTCTTTGAGATGGCAAATATTCGGGACCAGTGTTCCTGGGTTCATATGGATAAGAAGGAAGAGGCTACAAAAAAGGCAAAGGATTTGGTGCGTATGGCAATAGCTGCAGCCGGCTATGTGGAACCCCTTCAGGAGCAAGAGCTGAGTGTAACCAAAAGAGCTCTGGTGGTTGGAGGAGGAGCCTCCGGAATGGCTGCTGCACTGGGCCTTGCGGATCAGGGGTTTGAGGTTGTTCTGGTGGAAAGAGAAAAGAAGCTGGGTGGAAACATGCATCATTTGTATTACACAATTAAGGGAAATGATATTCAGGAATATTTACACTCTGTAATTGAGCGGGTTAAAAACCACCCATTAATTTTGGTGATTACAGATGGGGTGATCGTTGATTTCACCGGGTTCAAAGGAAATTTCAAGACCGGCATCATGGCAGGCCCCGGTATGGCCTATCGTCAGATTGAACATGGAGTAGCCATCATCGCCACCGGTGGAGAGGAATATAAGCCGGAAGAATATCTTTATGGTCAGGATAAACGGGTGATGACCCAGCAGGAATTGGAGGGTAAGATTGTTCGGGATGAGATTAACCTGGGACATGTAAATGAAGTGGTCATGATTCAGTGTGTCGGCTCCAGGATCCCGGAGAGACCCTATTGCAGCAGGCTTTGCTGCAGTGCAGCCATTAAAAATGCCCTTAAGATAAAAGAGAAGAATCCCCAGTCGAGGGTGTTCATTCTGTATCGAGACATTCGCACGTATGGACTTTTGGAAGATTATTATACCCAGGCACGCAAGGCAGGAATAATGTTTATCCGCTATGATCTGGAAAACAAACCGCAGGTAGTAATTGAAAAAGGAGCATTACAGGTTGAGGTTGATGATCCCGCACTTGGAGAAAGGGTTGTATTAAACCCCCAGCTGTTGGTTTTAAGCAGTGCCATTGTACCCAGAGAGAATGAAGAGCTTTCCACTTTAATGAAACTGCAGAGGACCCAGGAAGATTTTTTCATGGAGGCACACATGAAGCTGAGACCGGTGGATTTTGCTACGGAGGGCATCTATTTGTGTGGCCTGGCCCATTCACCTAAGCCTTTGGATGAGAGCCTTTCCCAGGCTGCGGCTGCGGTCTCCCGGGCTTGTACCCTCTTATCCCATGATACCGTGAGTGTGGGAGGGATTGTGGCGCGAGTGGATGAGGAAAATTGTGCAGCCTGCCTCACCTGCGTTCGTGTTTGTCCTTATGATGTACCCTTTATTAATGAGGAGGGCGTAGCCCAGATTGATGCTGCCAAATGTCAGGGCTGCGGAAGCTGTGCGGCTGAATGCCCCGGGAAGGCTATCCAGCTTCAGCACTATGAGGATAAACAGATTATTGCGAAATCTATCGCTCTCTTCAAAGTGGAGGCCGTATGAGTGAGTTTCAGCCTGAGATTGTAGCTTTTTGCTGTCAGTACTGAGCGTATTCGGCAGCGGACCTGGCAGGTTCGATGAGGCTTTCATATCCAACGAACATCAAAATCGTTAAGCTTCCCTGTACAGGCAAGGTGGATGTCATCTACTTGCTGAAAGCCTTCGAGAACGGTGCTGATGGTGTGTATGTGGCCGGGTGTATGGAGGGTGACTGCCACTATCTGACGGGAAACTTAAGGGCACGGAAACGGGTTGAATATACCAAAAAAATCCTGGATGAGGTGGGAATCGGGGGAGAGAGGCTTGCAATGTATAATATGTCTGCAGCTCAGGGGCCCCGCTTTGTGGAAGTAGCCAACGAGATGACGGAGCGCATTAAAGAACTTGGACCGAGCCCCATTAAAAAGAACAAAACTTCACCAAATAGTTCTGGCGGGGTGTGAACAGTTAGAATGCTGATATGAGTGAGAACTTATTAATGAGGGCATTAAATAGTTTACAGAAAACAAACTGTCATTGCGAACGAAGTGAAGCAATCTCGTTTTATAGTCGTGAGCAAGGATTGCAGATCCTGTCCCGAGCTTTTTCGGGAGATTGCTTCGTCACTACGTTCCTCGCAATGACATGTAAACTATTTTACGCTTAGTAATAAATCAGGAGGTATTAAGATGGTTATAGGTGAGGGGAAACCAATTAAGGATATTCTTTTTATGATTGAGAACTACTCAAAGATTATTCTGGCAGGATGCCGGGGATGCGTGACCGTGTGTTCCGCTGGTGGGGAGAAGGAGGTTGAGATTTTGTCATCGGCCCTCCGTCTAGCCCGACAGAATGAAGGGAAAGAAATCGAAATTAAAGAAGTGTCCTTGGAGCGGCAGTGTGACCCGGAATATCTGGAACAGATTCGAGGCATTGTGGACGATTACGAAGCCATTTTATCTATTGCCTGCGGTGCAGGTGTTCAGTTTCTGGCAGAGACCTATCGGAAAACCCCTATCTATCCAGGGATTAATACCAATTTCATCGGGGTTACTCAGGAGCAGGGGGTGTGGACAGAGCGGTGCCAGTCATGCGGAGACTGTAAGCTTCACTTAACAGGTGGGATTTGCCCGATTACCCGTTGTGCAAAGAGTCTTTTAAACGGTCCCTGCGGAGGTTCAACGGATGGAAAGTGTGAGGTGAATCCGGAGACAGACTGTGGCTGGCAAATGATTTACGACAGGCTAAAAGAGTTGGGAAAACTAGATCAAATGGAGGTCATCATCCCTATAAACGATTGGACTACCAGTCGTGATGGGGGGCCTCGGAAAATTATCAGAGAGGATTTGAAGCTATGACATCTGATAGTCGTCTGGAAAAAATATTGGAGAAAGGAGAATTTGCTGTTACTTCTGAGTGTGGTCCTCCGCGTGGAGCAGACCCGGAGGTGATCAAGAAAAAAGGTGAGCTGATAAAGGAATCGGTCGATGCGATAAACGTTACCGATAACCAGACCTCTGTGGTAAGAATGTCAAGCTTTTCCTCCTGTGTTCTTCTCAAGCAGATGGGTATTAATCCTGTTTTGCAGATGGTAACCCGTGACAGGAATAGAATCGCCATCCAGAGCGATATTCTAGGGGCGGCAGCCCTGGGACTCAACAACATCCTCTGTTTATCCGGGGACCATCAAAAATTTGGAGATCATTCCACCGCTAAAAATGTCTATGATATGGATTCCATTCACTTGATACAGACGGTGAAGAAGATGCGAGATGAAGGTAAGTTTTTGGGTGGGGAGGAATTGAAAGGAGTTCCCCGATTTTTTATAGGGGCAGCGGCTAATCCTTTTGCAGACCCGTTCGAAACTCGTGTAGTCCGCTTAGCTAAAAAGATAGCTGCCGGTGCCCAGTTTATTCAGACGCAGTGTATTTTTAACCTGGATCGTTTTGGCAAATGGATGCAGCAGGTTCGAGATCGGGGGCTCCATGAAAAAGTGCATATTTTAGGAGGTGTGACCCCCATGAAATCTGTGGGTATGGCCAATTATATGAAAAAGATGGTGCCAGGCATGGATGTTCCTGATGAATTGATTGCCCGGATAAAAGGGGTGGACAAGGAGAAAAGGTCGGAAGAAGGCATAAAGATAGCCATAGAAACTATACAGCAGCTAAAGGAAATAGAGGGTATACATGGTGTTCATATTATGGCCATCGAATGGGAGGAAATGGTTCCCAGGATTGCTAAGGAGGCAGGGCTTCTTCCCCGGCCCCAAGTTGAATGAAAAGATAAACCCAAACAATTAAAGAAAGGGGGTACCAAATGGCAAGAATATTGATAGTAGATGATGATCCAGATATAGTGGAGTCAGTAGGTATGATACTGAAAAAGAAGAATCATGAAGTAATTGAAGCATATGGGGGAAAAGAGGGTTTAGAGAAGGCAAAAAAGGAGAAGCCGGATGCTATTATTCTGGATGTGATGATGCCGGATAAGGATGGTTATGAGGTGTGCAAAGAATTGAAAGCAGACCCGGATTGTAGCAATATCCCCATATTGCTCTTGACGGCTGTAGTTTCACAGATTTCTAAAACAACTTATACCCATCGTATGGGGATGGAAACAGAGGCTGATGATTATGTTGATAAACCGGTAGAGCCAAGCGAGCTTGTTCGTCTGGTTGAGAGGTTACTTGAGAAATAGACCGCCGCGTGGATTTAAAATAGCTCTGCTGCAGTAGACTTGAGGAATTGATGACTTAAATAGATTGTTGCGAGTTGCGTGTTACGGGTTGCGCGTTGAGGGGGAGGATAGGGTTAAACACGCAGTCAGGCTTGAGGCATGTAACACTTAACGTCACTGTAAATTTTGTGAGCTCGAAGGATTGTAAAGAGCAGGTGAGGAATTCTTATGGCTATTCTTGAAGGAATGCATATTCTGGTAGTTGATGACGAAAAGATCATCCGTGAAGGTGCAGAGCGCATTCTTACAAAAGAGGGTTGGAAAACAACAATTGCCGAGAGCGGAGAGCGTGGACTGGAATTGATTAAAGGCACTGAATTCCAGATTCTAATGCTGGATCTCATGATGCCGGGCATAAGCGGAATGGAGGTTTTAAAGAATGTCCGGGAGATCCAACCCGACCTTCTGGTAATCGTAATTACCGGATACGCTACTATTGAAAATGCAGTGGAGGCAATGAGAAATGGTGCTTATGATTTTATTCCCAAACCCTTCACCCCTGATCAGCTGCGTATTGTTGTACGAAGAGCCATGGATAAAATAAGTCTTGAGCGAGAGGCAGAACGTCTCCGTATAGAGAGAGAAAAAAGCCTTCAGGATATTGCCAATGAGAAAAGTAAGACCCTCACCATTATTAACCACATGGCCGATGGAGTTTTAGTGACTGATCAGAATGGGTATATTGTTCTCAACAACCCGGCAGTGACCCGTATGTTAGGGTTAGAGGAAGAATCACCCCTTGGGAAACATCTTTCTGAATGGGCCGGGAGTGAAGATCTCACCCGGATGCTGGAAAAGGTGCTTGGCATGGAAAGCTCCCAAGATCAGGGGATTTCCCTGGAGCTGTCATGGGGAGAAGATCCTACCAAGAGCTTCTTTGTTGCCCACTCCGCTCCGGTCCGCAGCGATAAAGGTGAGATTTTCGGTTCGGTTACCGTCTTTAATGATGTGACATGGTTGAAAGAGTTTGACCGAATGAAATCTGAATTTGTGGACATGGTTTCACATGAGCTGCGTTCCCCCTTGAGTTCTATTCGGCAGAAGCTCTCTCTCATTGTTGATGGTCTCACAGGAGAAATAAATGAAGAACAGGGACAGATAGTGAGCAGAGTTCAGCACAGAATCGATGGGCTTATAGGCATGATAAGTAACCTGCTTGATCTCTCCCGAATTGAATCTGGCCGTCTTGTTCAGCAAAAAGAAAGAATATCCCTTCCAGAGATTATAGATGAAGCAATCGATTTAATGACCCAGGATGCAGAGAAAAAAGAGCTGAAATTTGAGGTAGCAATAGATGCGCAACTATTTCCCATTCATGCGGACCGGCAGAGCATGGAAACCGTTATTACTAATCTTTTAAGTAATGCAGTGAAATACAACCGGGAAGGTGGAAGAGTTTCCGTTGGTGCCCAGAACCGGGGAGAATTTATAGAGGTAAAGGTAGCAGATAATGGAGTAGGTATTTCAAAAGAAGACTTACCACGCATTTTCGATAAATTTTATCGCATCAGGAGCGAATATACGCGTAAGGTTATCGGAAGTGGTATAGGACTCCCCCTGGTAAAGGCTATTGTTGAAGCCCATTTTGGCACTATCACGGTAGAAAGCGAAACGGGAAAAGGAACAACCTTTACGGTTCTCCTCCCCCGAGGAATAGGCTAAATAGACTTCCTTAACCACAGAGCATAAAGAGAAAAGTTCTGTTTCAAAAACTAAGTGAATACTCTGTGGTGAGATATTAACAATAGGAGGATGCATGGTATCCATTGATGATTTAAAGGCAAGCAACTTCTTTAGAGATTTGGAAGAGGTGTATTTCTTAAGGATAGCGAAACTATGCAGGGAGGAGACGTTTAAGGCTCAGGATATTATTGTTAACGAAGGGGATGAAGCGAAGAAAATCTATGTCTTAATCGATGGTAGTATTGCTATTCAGGTTCATCTCAAAAAATACCAATATGTTATTATAAGTACCATAGAGGAGAAAGGAGAACTTTTTGGGTGGTCTGCATTAGTTGAGCCAAAGCGCTATAGTGCCACGGTGAAATGCTTGAGTGAAACGAGAGTTCTCTCTATTAGCGGTGAGGAACTTGATGAGCTATTTAAAAATGATCCAGTTATGGGCTTAACTTTCATGAAAAAAATTGCCAGCCTGATAGACCAGAGACTTATCACCATGAGAAGCCGTTTGGTAAGCAGTGTTTCTTAAGTCTTCCCTTTCTAAATCTTACCTTGTGGAATTTCAAAAGCTTCCTTTAAGATATCAATAGCATGAACAACCTCACAGGCAGGTATAACAAAAAAAGAGGTTGAAACCGTTGTGCTTATAGCCAGGACCTTCAACCCCTGAGCGGTCAGGGCATGGTGCATGGCATCAATGATACCAGGTTGCTCTGCGAAATGGGGACCATGAATGGCGACCATTCCAACCTCAGGGTTAATATGAACAGAGTCTTCATTTGAAGGGAGTTGTAAAAGTATTTTTTGAGTAGTTTTTAAATTGGTTTTTTCAACGCAAAAAGTGATATGTAAAATTCCATCCTTCCCCCGATGGGAAACGAGGAATTTGATTTTAACACCCATCTCCTCTAGTTGTTCAAACAGATCGTTAAGACAATTATTCTCTATCAGGGTTAGAGTAATCTGACAAAGGTGCTCATGATGTAGAATATCAAAAACTTTAAATCGTTGCATAATGTTTAATCAGGATAAACCGAATTCCTTACTTAAAAGACTGAGTGCATCTGGAACCTTTTCCTCTTCTATGACGCAGGAGATGGCAGAGATAGAACTTGCCATGGCAAGGAGCGGGATATTAGCAGCGGACAGGGTTTGAATAATGATGCCGGTGATTACAGCATGCTCTCGATGGGGAAACACGGAAAGAATGCCCACTTTATCTAATGGAAAAACATCCTGTGCTTTGATCGACGGTTTTATTTCTTCCAGGGATGCTAAAGTGGAGTGAATATCTTTGCTGTCCACGCAGAGGATAACACTGTTACAACCATTCTTGTGAGGGATTTGATTGATAAATTCTATGTTGATTCGATCCCGTGCCAAGCTTTGAAATATCTGTCCAACATTCCCACTCTCTGTAATGTATGAAATCATAAGGGCGTTTAGGTTAATCCTCTGTAGAACCCCGCTTATCAGACGTTTTTCCATGCCGGCACAGCATTCTTAAAAAGTGTAATCACTAAGACTTATAAATTCCCTCTTGATGTTATGTGTTTTTTAGCATAATTCTTCAATTACCGCAAAAGATTATTGAAGGTACGACGAAAGCAG